>JAPLAT010000410.1 GCA_026393175.1 Pseudonocardiales bacterium | reverse complement strand
TCGCGCTGGGCGCCGACGCGGCCGTCGCGCTCGGGCCCGACGACGAGCCCGGCCCGCTGGCCGCCCGGATCACGGCCGCGGCGGGCGGGCCGGTGGACCTCGTCCTCGACCCGCTCTACGGCGTGCCCGCCGCGGCGGCCGCGCGGGCGCTGCGCCCCGGCGGGCGGCTGGTCAACCTGGGCGGCTCGGCGGGCGAGACCTCGCCCCTGGACTCGTCCACGATCCGCGGCCGCTCGCTGCGCGTGCTCGGCTACAGCAACAACGCCCTGACCGTCGCGGAGCGACGGGACGCGCTCGTGCACGTCGTGACCCACGCCGTGGCCGGGCGGCTCACCGTCACCCACGCCCGGGCCCCGCTGGAGTGGGTCACCGAGGTCTGGAACGCCCCCGGCCGCGTCGTCCTGGAGGTCTGAATGCTCCTGCCCACCGCCCTCGTCGGCTCCTACGCCCAGCCGGACTGGCTCATCGACCGCGCGAAGCTGGCCGGCCGCTTCCCGCCGCGGGTGCGGGCCAAGGAGCTGTGGCGGCCCGCGCCCGAGCACCTCGCCCAGGCCCAGGACGACGCGACCGTGCTCGCGATCCGGGCCCAGGAGCGCGCCGGGCTCGACGTCCTCACCGACGGCGAGATGCGGCGCGAGAGCTACTCCAACCACTTCGCGACCGCGCTCGACGGCGTGGACGTCGACCACCCCGGCACCGCCCTGGACCGCTCCGGGCACCCCAACCCGGTGCCGCGGATCGTCGGCCCGATCTCCCGGCCCGCGCCGGTGCAGGTGCGCGACCTGGAGTTCCTGCGCGCGCACACCGACCACCCGGTGAAGATCACCGTGCCCGGCCCGTTCACGATGAGCCAGCAGGCCCAGGACGACCACTACGGGGACCCCGAGGCCGCGGCCATGGGCTACGCGGCGGCCGTCAACGCCGAGGTGCGGGACCTGTTCGCCGCGGGCGCCGACGTCGTCCAGATCGACGAGCCCTACCTGCAGGCCCGCCCGGACGCCGCCCGCGCCTACGGCCTGGCCGCCCTGAACGCGGCACTGGACGGGATCACCGGCACCACGGCCGTCCACCTCTGCTTCGGCTACGCCGCGATCATCCACGAGCGGCCCAGCGGCTACTCGTTCCTGCCCGAGCTGGCCGGCTGCCCCGTCGACCAGATCTCGATCGAGACCGCCCAGTCCGGGCTGGACCTGGGCGTGCTGGCCGACCTGGCCGGCAAGACGGTCGTCCTCGGGGTGCTCGACCTGTCGACGCCGGAGGTCGAGACCGCCGAGGTCGTGGCCGACCGGGTGCGCCGCGCGTACCCCTTCGCCGCACCGGAGCACCTGGTGCTCGCGCCGGACTGCGGGATGAAGTACCTGCCGCGGGAGTCCGCGGACGGGAAGATGCGCGCGATGGCCGGGGCCGCCGCCCTGCTGCGCGCCGAGCGGGAGGACTCGTGACGATGACGTCGGGCATGGACCTGGTCACCGAGGACAACATCACCGACCTGGCCGCGGCCCGCTGGGGCACCGCGCACGACCCGCGCACGGCCGAGGTGCTCACGGCGCTGGTGCGGCACCTGCACGCCTTCGCGCGCGAGGTGCGGCTCACCGAGGCCGAGTGGATGGCCGCGGTGCAGTGGCTGACCCGGACCGGGCAGATCAGCGACGACAAGCGCGAGGAGTTCATCCTCGCCTCCGACGTGCTCGGGCTGTCGATGCTGGTGGTGCAGATGAACAACCGGCTCGACCCGGCCGCCACCCCGGCCACCGTGCTCGGCCCGTTCCACATCGACGGCTCGCCCGAGCTGGGTTTCGGCGCGGACATGTCCGACGGCCTGCCCGGCACCCCCCTCTACGTGCACGGCACCGTCCGCGACCTGGACGGCAAGCCCGTCGGCGGGGCGGTGCTCGACGTGTGGCAGGCCGACACCGACGGCGCCTACGAGGCCCAGCTCGACGTCCCGGCCGACGAGGCCCGGCTGCGCGCGAAGTACACCGCCCGCGAGGACGGCACGTACTGCGTGCGGACGATCGCACCGCTGGGCTACGCGATCCCGATGGACGGCCCGGTCGGCGAGCTCATCTCCCGCACCGACATCAGCCACTTCCGCCCCGCGCACGTGCACTTCCTGCTCGCCGTCCCGGGGTACGCGCCCCTGATCACCCACCTGTTCCAGGAGGGGGCGCAGTACCTCGACAGCGACGTCGTGTTCGGCACCAAGGCCGAGCTCGTCGTCGCGTTCGAGGAGCGCGAGGCGGGCCCGACGCCCGACGGCGGCACGTCGGAGGTGCCGTGGCTGGAGGCCCGCTACGACTTCGTGCTCCAGCCCTCGGGCTGAGCCGCCGCTCGACCGGCCGGCGCGGCGTCAGCGCCCGCCGGGGTGGCCGCCGAGGAGGGCGGGCGGCGCCACCGGACGGGGCGGGTGCCGGTCGAGCAGGAGCACCACGAGCATGTGCGGCACGGTCAGGGCCAGGAGCACGAGCAACGTCGCGCCGATCGCCGCGGTCGGATCGGCCGCGGCGGTGGTGGCGGCCAGCAGCCCGGCCAGCACGACGACCGCGGCGGCCGTGGGCCAGGCGGCGACCCGGAGCAGGGTGCGCAGGGCCGCCCGCGGGCCGCGGGCGGCCAGCACGGCCGCACAGCGCGGTTCGACGGTGAGCAGTCGGGCGGTGTGCCGCAGGGCGTGCCAGCCGCCGAACCACACGGCGAAGGCCACCAGTGGCGGGGCGAGCGCCCCCAGCGCACCCACGAGCAGCAGGTCGACCACGACGGCGGGGTGCCGGGCCCGCAGCGCCGCGCCGACGGCCACCGCCGTGGCCAGCAGCCAGACCGCGGCCAGCCCGGCGCGGACCGGCGGGGCCCCGAGCAGGGGCCCCAGCTGCGGGGACACCGCGACCGCGACGCCGGTCAGCTGATCCCCTGCGCGGGCGAGGGGGAGCAGGAGCGCACCGGTCGCCGCCACCGCGGCCGCGACGACGACCACCCGCGACGGGCGCCACCCGGTGGTGGACCGCATCACCTCCAGCTCCCCGAGCCCGAAGTGCACGATGCTCAGGGCGAGCACGGCGACGAGCGCGACCGGGCCCGTGAGCACGAGCAGCACCCAGGTCCCGGCCGCGAGCAGGGCGTAGCAGGCGACCACGAGCGGGGCGGACCGGCCGGTCAGCGCCGCCGCCAGGCGGTGGTCGATCGCCCCGTGGGGCAGCCCCGCGAGCAGACCCGCCGCGACGAGCCCGAGGGCCACCGCGTCGGACGCCGGCCCCGGCCGCGCGACCAGCACCGCACCGACCACCACGGCGGCCACGGCCAGCCGACGCGACCACCGCACCCCGGCCGCGACGACCCCGGAACCGGTGGTGACGGCAGCGCTGGAGGTCGCCATCGTCGCAGTATCGGCCCGGCCGCCCGGTCCCGCCCCTCGATCACCCCGAACAGGTGCTTCAACCGCTTCAGAAGTTGTTCAACTCGCCTAAACGTGGCGGTGGTCGCACACTGGGAACGCATCCACGATCGGCTGCTTCGAGGCCCAGGACCGCAGGTCAGGGGCCTGTTCAGTGCTGCCGCCGACAGGGGGGATGCCGTCGTGAAACCCCATCCTCGGAGGCCGAGAGTGATACCCGACCAGCTGACCCAGGGTCAGTACGACACGGTCTACAACCTGCTGTCCCTGGTGATCGCCGCCCAGTTGTTCACCGCCCTGTACCTCCTCGTCGTGCAGCCGCGGGTGCTCCCGCGCTACCGGCAGGCCCTCGTCGTCTCGGCGACCGTGTGCGGCATCGCCGCCTACCACTACTTCCGGATCTTCGACTCGTTCCGGGAGGCCTTCGTCACCGACGCCGTGGGCGGCCGGGGGATCTACACGCAGGCACCCGGCGCCTCGTTCAACGAGGGCTACCGGTACGTGGACTGGCTGCTCACCGTGCCGCTGCTGCTCGTCGAGCTCGTGGTCGTCCTGGCCCTGGCCAAGAAGCTCCAGGCGTCGCTGCTGCTCCGGCTGGTGCCCGCCTCCGCCGCCATGATCATCCTGGGGTACCCCGGGGAGATCAGCGGGGACGACGGCATCCGCAACATCTTCGGCCTGCTGTCCACGATCCCGTTCCTGTACATCCTCTACGTGCTGTTCGTCGAGCTCACCCGGTCGCTGGAGCGTCAGCCGGCCGCGGTGCGGACGACGGTGGCGCGGCTGCGGATCCTGCTGTTCGCCACGTGGGGCGTCTACCCCATCGCCTACCTGCTCCCGCTGCTCGGTCTCGACGGCGCGGACGCCTGGGTGGGCAAGCAGGCCGGGTACTCGATCGCCGACATCCTGGCCAAGGCGCTCTACGGCCTGCTGATCTACCGCATCGCCCGGCTCAAGTCCTTCGCGGACGACCCCGGTTTCGCCGCGGCCGAGGAGGCCCACGACCGGCCGGCCGAGGAGGTCGAGGCCGCCCAGCGCTGAGGCGGCCCGCGCCTCGACGGGGCGCACCTCGGAGGCGGGACGCGGTCCGGCCGGCGGCCGACCGCGTTCCGCCTCCGCGGTCCGGGCGTCCGGCCCGCGGGCGCCGGCTCCGCGTCACACCGCGGGCGTCGGGGTGTCGAACCCGGCGAAGTCGGGGGCGGGAACGGGGCCGGTCACCACGTCCACGGCGCCCGACCGCAGGGCGTCGAGCACCCGGTCGCGATCGCCCGCCGAGGGCAGGAGCAGGTCGCCGACCCACTCCCCGTCGAGCCGGACGCGCAGCAGGCCGCGGCGGGCGTCGTCGGGGCGGAGCAGTTCCAGCCGGGCCGGGCCCGCCGCCCCCTCCGCGGCGGCCGGCCCGGCCAGGTCGGCGGCCGTCGCACCCCGGCCGAGGACGAGGGGCCTCACCCGGCGTCCCCGCGGATGTGCGCGATCACCGCGTCGAACTCCGCGGTCGGGGAGAAGTCCACGTAGGCGGTGTCCTCGAGGGCCACCGGCACGTGTCCCGGGCCCCAGAAGAACGCCTGGCCCGCGGTGTACTCGCGGTCGCCGTCGGCGGTGCGCATCAGCAGCCGGCCGCGCAGCAGGTAGCCCCAGTGCGGACAGGGGCAGCGGTCCCCGGGCATGCCCTTGAGCGCGGGGCCCAGGTCCGCGCCCGCCGGCAGGGTGATGAACGACGTCGACATGCCGCCGCCGATCTCCTGCAGGCGCACCTCCACCCCGTCGCCCTCGATGACGACCGGGACCTCGTCCTGCGTGACTGCCTTCATGGCCACTCCTGGGTGGGTTCGGGGATCTCGCGTCCGGCGGAGGTGATCGTGTCGGGCGGGCGTTCCCAGAACGTTCCCCGGCGCGCCCCGCTCAGCGCGGCAGGCCGGACGCCGCGGCGGCGCACCGGTCGGCGTCGAGCGGTTGGCCGGCCGCGCGGAACGCCGCGCTCGCCGCGGCGAGGTGGCGGGCCGCGGCGGCCGGATCCCCCGCGGCCCGCAGGCGGTGGCCGCGCACCTCGTCGAGGGCGGCGTACCACCCCGGGAGCCGCATGAGGATGCTCGTCAGCCGCTCGACCGCGCCCTCGTAGGCGGCGGCGCGCTCCAGGTCGCCCGCCGCGGCTGCCGCGATGGCCGCGGGCACGGCGAGGGTGATCCGGCATCCGGGACAGGTCTCCAGGGACCCGTGCACCGCGGACTCCGCCTCCTCCAGCGTCGCGAACGCGGCCGCGGGGTCGGCCGCGGCGGTGATCATCGAGCCGTAGATGCGGTCCATCAGGTGGAACCCCAGGTTGGACTCCCGGGCCACGGCGAGCGACTCCTCCAGGAGCGCGACCGCCCGCGGCCGGTCGCCGCGGTACAGCGCCACCTCGGCGCGGCGCTGCAGCGCGATGGCCTCGCCGGCGGGGGCGCCGATCAGCCGGTGCAGCCGGACGCCCTCCGCGAGGTCGGCGTCGGCCTGGTCGAGGCGCCCGGTGAGCAGTTCGGCCTCCCCGCGCAGCGTCGTGGCGAAGGCGCGGCCGCGGGTGGCACCGAGGCGGTCGGCCTCCTCCCCCAGCGCGTCGGCGAACGCGATCACCTCCGGGTAGGGCATGCCCCCGTAGAGCAGGCGCTCGACCACGCACAGCTGGCCGTCGAACACGGTGATCGCCAGCTCGGGGAGCGCGTGCGTCGCGCGCAGGCTCGCCCGCAGGGTCGAGGGCAGGTCGCCCGCGGCGTGCGCCGCCGCCGCCTCGGCCCAGGTGGCGATGACGACGGCCGCCGGATCGCCGGACTCGACGGCCAGGCGCCGCGTCTCCTCGGCGCGGGCCAGCCCGACGGCCGGGTCGGCGTGCCCCATCGCCGCGGCGCCGCAGAGCGCCAGGGCGTGCGCCAGGCGACCCTCCAGCGTCGTCGCCCGCACACCCTCGAGCGCGACGAGGGCCGCCGCCGGGTCCCCGGCCCGCACCGACGACAGCGCCTGGCGGGCCCGGATGTCGTGCCGGGCGGCGCGCGGCGCCACGCGCGCGGCGGCCGCGAAGGCCGCCGGGGCACGGGGGTCGCCCAGCGCCTCCAGGCACTCCGCGCGCAGGCACAGGGCCTCCAGGTGGACGGGCGCGTGGTCGAGCAGGACGTCGAGCGTGGCGAGCGCGTCGCGGAAGGCACCGAGCCGCACCGCACGGCGGGCGGCGGCCAG
>JAPLAT010000501.1 GCA_026393175.1 Pseudonocardiales bacterium | reverse complement strand
TCAGACGGCGATCACCGTGGGCACGATCATCGGGCGGCGGCGGTAGGTCTCCCCCACCCACTTGCCGACCACGCGGCGGACCTGCTGGGCCACGCGGTGGGTGTCGGTGATGCCCTCGGCCTCGGTGCGGGCCAGCTCGGCCTCCACCAGCGGCAGCACGGCCTGCAGCGCCTTGGGGTCCTCGGAGAACCCGCGCCCGGACAGCGTGGGCGGGGTGACCGCCCGGCCCGTGCTGCCGTCGATGGCGACGGTGATCGAGATGAAGCCGCCCTCGCCGAGGACGAGCCGGTCGGCCAGCGTCGGGGCCTCGATGTCGCCGGTCGCCACGCCGTCGACGTAGGCGCGCCCGACCTCCACCCGCCCGACGGCCGACGCCTTGCCGTCGACGAGGTCCACGACCACGCCGTTCTCGGTGACGACGACGGCGTCGTGCGCGACCCCCGTCTGCTCGGCGAGCGCGGCGTTGGCCCGCAGGTGGCGCCACTCGCCGTGCACCGGCATGACGTTGCTCGGCCGGACGGCGTTGTAGAGGAACAGCAGCTCACCGGCGTACGCGTGCCCGGACACGTGCACGTAGGCGTTGCGGTTGTCGATCACCCGCACCCCGGCCCGGCGCAGCCGGTTGACCATGCCGAACACGGCGTGCTCGTTGCCCGGGATGAGCGAGCTGGACAGGATGACGGTGTCGGTGGAGCGCATCTGCAGCGACCGGTGCTCGCCGCGGGTGATGCGGTTGAGCGCGGCCATCGTCTCGCCCTGGGAGCCGGTCAGCACGACCATGACCTGGCGGTCGGGGAGGTCGTCGATCTCGTCGATGCCGACCATCGTGCCCTCGGGCACGGTGAGCAGCCCGAGGTCGGTGGCGATCTCCATGTTGCGCAGCATCGAGCGCCCGAGCAGGCAGACCCGGCGCCCGTGGGCGACCGCGCCGTCCACGATCTGCTGCACGCGGTGCACGTTGCTCGCGAAGCAGGACACGAACAGGCGGTGCTCGGCGGTGCCGATCGCGGCGGCGAGGCTCGGGCCCAGCGACGCCTCCGAGGGGGACACGCCCGGCGTGTCGGCGTTGGTGGAGTCGCACAGGAACAGGTCCACGCCCTCGTCGCCGAGGCGGGAGAAGCCGGGCAGGTCGGTGAGCCGGCCGTCCATCGGGAGCTGGTCGAGCTTGATGTCCCCGGTGTGCAGCACGACCCCGGCCGGGGTCCGGATGGCGACGGCCAGGCACTGCGGGATCGAGTGGGCGACGGAGAAGTACTCGCACTCGAAGGCGCCGTGGCGCAGCCGGTCGCCCTCGTTGACCTCGAGCAGGTGCGGGGTGAGCCGGTGCTCCCGGCACTTGGCCGCGACCAGGGCGAGGGTGAACGGCGAGCCGACGACGAGCAGGTCGGGCCGCTGGCGCAGCAGGAACGGCACCGCGCCGATGTGGTCCTCGTGGCCGTGGGTGAGCACGAGCGCGTCGATGTCGGCGAGCCGGTCGAGGATGGGCCGGAAGTCCGGCAGGATCAGGTCCACGCCGGGCGCGTCGGCGTCCGGGAACAGCACCCCGGCGTCGACGACGAGCAGCCGGCCGTCGTACTCGAAGACCGTCATGTTGCGGCCGATCTCGCCGATCCCGCCCAGCGCGACGACGCGCAGGGCGCCCTCGGGGAGCGGCCCCGGGGGCTGGGTGGGCAGGTCGGGAAGGGTGGCCTCGACGGCCGGCGGCGGCTGGTCGCGGCGCGGCGGGCGGGAACGACGATCGGACCGGTTGCGGTCGGACCGTGCGGGAGGGCGGCTCAACGATCTCCTTCGTGGAAGCGATCTGGGGGGTCGTGCTCAGCGGTAGGCGACCTCGGCGCCGAGGTCGGCGGCGGCCCGGGCGCCGAGCGCGCCGTGCCCCGTGCGACGCCCGGCGCGGGCCCCGGCCTCGACCACGGAGGCGTCGAGCGCGACGCCGGCGTTCTCCAGGTCGGCGACGATGGCGGCGACCTCGGCGTCGGTGGCCGGCGGCAGCGGGAGCCGCGGGTCGCCCACGTCCAGGCCGCGCAGCCGCAGCGCGGTCTTGGCGAACACGGCGCCGCCGACGCGGCCCATCGCCCGGATCACCGGGAGCATGGACGCGTTGAGGTGGCGGGCGCGGTCGGTCTGCCCGGCGTCCCAGGCGTCGAGCATGGCCCGGAGCCGGTCGGCCACGACGTGCCCGGTGACGCTGACGAAGCCGACGGCGCCGACCGAGAGCCACGGCAGGTTCACCGGGTCGTCGCCGGAGTAGTACGCGAGCGAGGTCGTCGCGATGACCTCGGTGCCCACGCGCAGGTCGTTGCGCGCGTCCTTCACCGCGACGATGCGCGGGTGCTCGGCGAGCCGCTGCAGCGTCTCCATCTCGATCGGGATGACGCTGCGCGGCGGGATGTCGTACAGCATCACCGGCAGACCGCTCGCCTCGGCGACCGCGGTGAAGTGCAGCACCAGCCCCGACTGCGGGGGCCGCGAGTAGTAGGGGGTGACGACGAGCAGCCCGTGGGCGCCCGCGGCCTCGGCCTGGCGGGCCAGCTCCGTGCTGTGCGCCGTGTCGTACGTGCCCACCCCGGCGACGACGGTGGCCCGGTCGCCCACCGCGCCCACGACGGCGCGCACCAGCGCGGCCTTCTCCTCGTCGGTGGTGGTGGGGCCCTCGCCGGTGGTGCCGTTGACGACCAGCCCGTCGTTGCCCAAATCGACCAGCCGGGTGGCCAGCTCCTCGGCGGTGCCGAGGTCCAGCGCACCGTCGGCGTCGAACGGCGTGAGCATCGCGGTCAGCACCCGTCCGAACGGGCGGCCGGGGGTGCTTCGCGGCGCGGTCATGGACCGACGGTACCGCCCGCCGCCACCGGCCCCCGACCTGCCGCCGCCGCGCGCCGCGGTCAGATGCCCCGGGAGGTCGCGGCGAACGCCGTCACGTCGGCGGGCTCACCCTCCACCTCGACGCGCACGGCGTCGCGGCCGAACGCGTGCAGGACGAGCTCGCCCGGCTCGCCCAGCAGGATCACGGTGCGCGAGCCCGAGGTCAGCACCTTCTGGTCCGACGGCGAACGGCGCACCGTCACGCCCACAGGGCTCGACCGGTACAGTACGCGGCCCATCCGGCCGAGCAGCGTCCAGAGCTGCTCGTCGCGCACCGGGTCCGGCGGGCGGGGCTCCCAGCCGGGCTCGCCGCGGCGCACGTCCTCGTGGTGGACGAAGAACTCCGCGCCGTTGACCAGCGCGTCCACCGTGCCGATGCGGTAGGGCGACCACAGCGGGGCGCCGACGCGCAGCAGGTCGACCATCTCGGTCCACGGCGTGCCCGCCCAGCTCGCCATCGCCCGCTCGGTGATCCCGGCCAGCGGCTTCACCGCGATCCCCGCGGCCGCCCACGGGGCGCGCTCGCGCACCAGCAGGTGGGCGAGCAGGTCGCGGGTGGTCCAGCCCTCACAGAGGGTGGGGCGGTCCGGGCCGACCCGGTCGAGTTCCAGGCACAGCGCGGCGCGCTCGTCGGAGGCGAGGCTCATGGCGGCAGGCTACGCGCAGGGCCCGACGCGCGCCGTGACGATGCGGTGGGACGAACCCGGCATCGGCACCCGCGCCGCGCCGTCGCCGCACCACCCGGGCGTGACCAGGACGTGGTCGATGCGGGCCAGCAGCAGCCGCCACTTCCCCACCGACGTCGGCCCGCCCACGGTGTCGCGCAGCGCGTCGACGGTGCCGGCGGTGAGCGCGCGGTAGTCCCGGCCGCGGTCGGTGCTGTTGAGGTCCCCGACGACGACGGTCGGCAGCGTCTCGGCCGCCACCTGCGCGGCGACCCGCTCGGCGAGGCGCTGGTGCTCGTCCACCGTGACCTGGTAGCTCAGCTCGGTCTCGGCGAGGATCCACGGGCGCGGCACGTGCAGGGCGTAGAGCACGAACGGCCCGTCCGGCCCCTCCACCCGGTAGCGCCGGCCGGGCAGGTCCGGCCCGGCGTCGCCGATGCGCTCCAGCGAGTAGCGGCTGTAGACGGCGACGTGCGGCGGCACCCCACCGCCGTCGTGGTGGGGGTAGCGCTCCTCCAGCGCGTCCTCGACGCGGCGGGACAGCTCGCCGACCACCCACACGTCCGCGTCCACGCCGTCGATCGCGTCCAGCGGCCGGCCCTGCCCGTCGACGTTCGCGCCCGCGACGACGACCCCCCGCCCGCCGACGGCGCCCGCGTCGGCCGGCAGCCACGGCCCGGCGACGGCGACGGTGCCCGCGAGCAGCGTGGACACCGCGAGCACGAGGGCCCGGGGGCGGCGGGACCGGGCCCGGGGCGAACCCCCCAGCGCGGCGAGCACGGCGAGCCCGGCGATCGCGAGGGCGAGCAGGGGCAGCACGATCGCGGTGAGGTCGACGACGGCGAGCGGCACGTCGCGCAGCAGGAACCACGCCCAGGGCAGCGCGCCCACGACGGCCGTGCCGAGGGCGCGCCGGACCGTCACCGCGGGCTCCGGCCGGTCACCCGCGCGTGCTCCGATGGTCCTACCCCTCGGTCACGAACGGGCTGGACGCGATCTCGGAGCCGTCCTCCAGCGCGGCGATCTCGAAGTCGCCGAACACGTTGGGCACCGCGGCCTGGAGCTGCCGCAGGCACTCGATCGCCAGTGCGCGGATCTCCACGTCGGCGTGCTCCGTGGCCCGCATGGCGACGAAGTGCCGCCAGGCCCGGTAGTTGCCGGTGACGACGATGCGGGTCTCGGTGGCGTTGGGAAGGATCGCCCGCGCCGCCTGGCGGGCCTGCTTGCGGCGCAGCGTCGCGTTGGGGACGTCGGCGAAGCGCTTCTCCAGCCCCTCCAGCAGCTCCTCGTAAGCGGTGACGGAGGCGACCGCCGCCTTGCTGAACAGCTCGTGCAGCTCGGGGTCGTCGGCGATGACGTCCGGCTCGACCATCGCCGCGTCGCGCTCGGGCACGTAGCGCTGCGAGAGCTGGCTGTAGGAGAAGTGCCGGTGGCGGATGAGCTCGTGGGTGAGGCTCCGCGACACGCCGGTCAGGTAGAAGCTCACCGAGCCGTGCTCGAGCACCGACAGGTGCCCCACATCGAGGATGTGCCGCAGGTACCAGGCGTTGGTGGCCGTGGCCGGGTTGGGCTTGCCCCAGGACTGGTAGCAGGCGCGGCCGGCGAACTCGGCGAGCGCCTGGCCCCCGTCGGCGTCGGTGTCCCACGGCACGCCCTCGGGCACCGTGAACTCCGTCTTGGCGATGAGCTGCACGGACAGCGGCACGGTCTCCGGCATGCCCACAGCGTCGCATGACGCCAGTTGGCCGCTTGCACGGCGTCATAGATGACGTCACTATGGCGTCATGGACATCAGCAGGTACGTCACGCAGCTGCGCGAGGACCTCGCGTCCGCCGCGGCCGCGGGCGACGAGCAGACCCGGCGCACCGCCGCGGCGCTCGGCGCCGCTATCGAGCCGGCCGCCCGGCTCGCCGTCATGAACGCGCTCGCCGACCTGGCCGCCGAGGTCACGGCGGCCCTGGGCGACCGCACCGTCGACGTCCGGCTCGACGGGCGCGACGTCCGCGTCGTCGTCTCCGAGGACGCCTCGGCCCCGCAGCCCGAGCCCGCCCGCGGGTTCGCGCCCGGCCCGGACGCCGGCGACATCAGCCGCATCACCCTGCGCCTCGTCGAGCAGATCAAGAACCAGGCCGAGCAGGCCGCCGCCTCACAGGGCGTCTCGCTCAACTCGTGGGTGGCGCAGGCCGTGCAGGGCGCGCTGCAAGGCGGCGGCGGCGGCCACCGCCGCGGCGGCGGGCGCGACGACCACCGGCTGAAGGGATGGGTGCAGGGATGAGCGAGTCCGTGGACTTCTCGAAGGACCGGCCCGACGGCGGCGACCTGGTGCGCCAGCAGAGCTGGCCGTGCGACCGGCCCGCGGAGCTGGAGCTCTCCGTCGACCTGGGGCGGATCACCGTCGACCTGGTCGACGGCGACGGCGGCGAGGTGCGCGTGGAGGTCCGCCACGACCCCACCGCGGGCGGCGCGTTCGCCCAGGGGGTCAGCGGCCTGCTGAACTGGCTGGGCACCAGCGGGATCGGCCCGGGCGTCGACCCGGAGCAGCTCGCCAGGGAGGCCGTGCGGGCCGCGGAGATCAGCTGGTCCGACGGGGGCAGGCGGCTCGTGGTCCGTTCCTCCCCCGAGCTGCCGCTGCGCGCCGTGCCGCTCGCCGTCACGGTGTCGGCGCCGGCCCGCTCGCGGCTGGCCGCCCGCACCGGCTCCGGCGACGTCACCGTCACCGGCACCGCGGGCTGGGCGGCCGTGCGCACCGGCTCGGGCCAGGTCGTCACCGGCCCCGTCGACGGGGACGCGGACGTCACCACCGGCTCGGGCGACGTCGACCTGGGTGCGGTCTCCGGCCGCGGCCGCGTGCGCACCGGCTCGGGCGAGGTCCGGGTCGCGGGCGTCGCCGGCCCCACCGAGGTGCGCGCCAGCAGCGGCGACGTGCACGTCCGGCGGGTCGCCGCCGACCTGGCCGTCCGCACCGGGTCGGGCGGGGTCACCGTCTCCGACGTGCGCGCCGGCCAGCTCGACCTCACCACCGGCTCCGGCGACCTCTGGGTCGGCGTCCACCCCGGCGTGGCCGCGGAGCTCGACCTGTCCTCCGGCTCGGGGAAGACCCGCAGCGACCTCACCGTCACCGCGGTCCCGCCCGCCGAGCCCACCGCGGTGCGGGTCACGGGCCGCACCGGCAGCGGCGACGTCCTCGTGACCCGGGCGTCGGCCGCCGCGGTCTGACCCCGCGACCAGTTCCTCGCTCATCGAGATGATCGGTGAGCGAGGTACCGGCGTAGGCTCGGCGTCGTGGACCGCACCGAGATCGCCGCGACGAACGCCTCCATGACCGCCCGGGTGCTGCAGATGCCCGCCGGCCCCGTCCCCGACGGCGGCTACGCCCTGCGCGTGCTGCGTACCCGCGGGCGGCGCAGCGGGGA
>JAPLAT010000415.1 GCA_026393175.1 Pseudonocardiales bacterium | reverse complement strand
ACCCGCGGGGTGCGGCGGAGCGCCACCACCCTCGCGGCGGCCCCGCGCGGTGCGCACGGGTCCGGCCTCGGCGGGGTGGTCGGCGCCGGGGGAGCGGTGGCGCGCCACGACCTGCCCTTCATGTCGCAGTGACGTCCGCGGGCGGAGCGGCGCGAGCTGGGGATCCCGCGACCGGTTCGGGGCCGGTCGTGACCGCTCCGTGACACGGACCGGGGGAACGTAGCGGCCCCGGGGCGCGCCGGGCAAATCCGGGTCCGGCGTGTCGGCGCGGATCAGGAAGCGGGTGGCGACTGCTCGCGGTGCGTCACCGACGGGCCGGATCCGCCGACCTGACCTCGACGGAACGGGTGACGGCGATGGTCCGAACGTGCGAGTGCGCTCACCACCCAGTGCACCGAGCGGGGGTCGATCGGGAGCGAGAGGTGACCGACGTCACGCATTTCGAGCTGCTCGACGTGCAGGTCGGGGTGGTCGAGGCGGGCGTTGCGCTGCGGGACGATCAGCTGGTCCATCCGGCTCCACACCACGAGGAACCGGGTCGGGCAGCCCGGCGCGGGCTCGGCCAGCTCGGCGAGCAGGTCCGAGCCGGGGCGCAGCTGGGCGGCCAGCGGGGTGGGCAGCAGGTAGGCGCTGTAGGTGCCGGCGTGCGGGCTGCCGAGCGTCACGAGCGTGTCGACGACGTGCGCGCCGCCCAGGCGCTGCACGAAGTAGCGGGCGATCACCCCGCCCAGGGAGTGCCCGACCACGTGCACCCGCTCGGCGCCGGTGCGCTCGCGCAAGCGCTCGACGTGCGAGCGCAGCTCGTGGGCGGCCGTCCGCACGTCCCCGGTGAAGAGGCTGTAGTTCACCGCGTGCACCGTGCCGAAGCCGCGGCGGCGCAGGGCCCGGCGGAACACGGTGAACACCGAGCGGTTGTCCATGATCCCGTGCACGAGCAGCACGGGGGTGCCGGCCGTCTCCAGGTCGGTGACGACGAGGCTGCGCCGCCCCGGCGGCAGCGTGTCCGTGCGGTAGCCGTCGCCGGCCTCGACCAGCTGCTCCCGGATCGCGCCCGCCGGGTACACGGCCAGGTGCGCGGCCAGCCAGGCCCACTCGACGGCCAGCCCGCGCAACCCCGCGGGGGAACCGAACGTGCGCGCGGCGTAGTCGCCCGCCCGGACGGTCTCCTCGGCCGCTCCCCGCACGAGGCCCGCGGCCGCGATGAGCCGGTCGCGGAGCGCCATGGGGTGACGGTAGGTCAGCGCGGCGCCCCGCGCAGGACCCGCGCCGGACCACCCGACCCGAGGGTGAGGGGTGACTGCGGTCACCGGCCCAGGTCAGGGCAGGTGCGCGAGGCGTCGCTAGGGTCGCTCCAACCGAGTCTCTACACCGGAGTGGGAGCCGATGGACCTCTACGAGTACCAGGCGAAGGATCTCTTCGCCGCGCACGGAGTCCCGGTGCTGCCGGGCAAGACCGTCGAGACCCCCGAGGACGCCGCCGCCGCCGCGGCTGAGCTGGGCACGGCGGTCGTCGTCAAGGCCCAGGTGAAGACGGGTGGGCGCGGCAAGGCGGGCGGCGTCAAGCTCGCGAACACCGCCGACGAGGCCCGCGAGAAGGCCGAGGCGATCCTCGGCCTGGACATCAAGGGCCACATCGTGCACCGGGTGCTCGTCACCACGGCCAGCGACATCGCCGAGGAGTACTACTTCTCCTTCCTGCTCGACCGCTCCAACCGCACCTTCCTCGCCATGTGCTCCGCCGAGGGCGGCATGGAGATCGAGCAGCTCGCCGTCGAGCGGCCGGACGCGCTCGCGCGCATCCCGATCGACGCGATCCAGGGCGTCGACAAGGCCAAGGCGGCCGAGATCGTCGCCGCGGGCAAGATCCCGGCGGCCGTC
>JAPLAT010000546.1 GCA_026393175.1 Pseudonocardiales bacterium | reverse complement strand
ACCGTCCGCTCGGCGCTCACCGTGTGTCGCAACGCGAAGCCGACGGGCACAGCCCGTTACGGTTCCGTGATCGCTCAAGCCGGGATGAGGTAACCGCTCCCCAGCACAGCGGTCGCGGTGGTCCGGGACGCTCCCCCCGCTCCACGCCTCCGGGCCACCGCGACCCGCTGCCTCCTCTGCCCGGGTCCGTCGAGGTCAGGATCGGTGTGGTCGACGTCTCCGCTCGCGCGCGCCGCCGTGCGGCCATGATCCGGGTCGAGTTCGCCCCGGCGGCTCCGGCCCGGCCCGGTCCGGCGCCCGCCCACGACTGGTTCGCCGCGGACGAGCGCCCCGGCGGCGGCGTCGCGCTCGCGGAGCGCCCCGCGGGCGGGGACCCCGACCGGTGGGACCGGGACCGGTGGGACGACGACACCCCGGCGGGCTGGAGCGACGACGCGTGGAACGCGGCCACGACGCTCTTCCCGCGGATCCCGCCGGAGTGGCTGGCCGCCGAGGAACCCCGCACCGCGGCACCGGTCGAGGAGCCGCTCACCTCGCCGTTCCAGGCCGTCCCGGCCGCGCCGCCCGCCCTCGTCGCCCCCTCCCCCCTCGTCGCAGCACCCCTCGTCGGAGCCCCGGCCCCCGCGACCGCGCCGCGCCCGACCCGCACCGGCCCGCAGCACGGGGGCGGCACCGCGCGCTCGGCCGGCCGCGTCACGGCCCGGGCCGGGGTGTTGGCCGCGCTGGTCGCCGTCACCGGCGGCGGGGCCGCGGCCCTGGCGCTGGACACCCCCGTCACGATCGAGGTCGACGGGCAGGAGCGCACGGTCCACACGTTCGCCGGTGACGTGGCGGGCGCGCTCGCCGCGGCCGGCATCGAGGTCGGGCCGCAGGACGCGATCACCCCCGCGCTGCCCACCGAGATCGCCGACGGCGCCCGCATCGTCGTCGAGCACGCCCGCCCGCTGACCCTCACCGAGGGCGGCACCGCGCGGCAGGTCTGGACCACCGAGGCGTTCGTGCAGGACGCGCTGGCCGACCTCGGGCTGGCCGCGTCCTCGGCGCAGATGTCCGCCGCCCCGGACGCCCCCATCCCGCTCGACGGGCTCTCCCTGGAGCTGAGCCTGCCGCGCGCCGTCACCCTGGTGGACGGGACGAACCCGGAGATCCCGCTCACCACCACCGCGGGCACCGTCGCCGGGCTGCTCGCCGAGCAGGGCGTCGTGCTCGGCCCGGACGACGCGGTCCTCCCCGGCCCCGGCGCCCCCCTCAGCGAGGGCACGGCCGTGCAGATCGTGCGCAACGGCGTCGGCGAGGTGATCGAGGTCCGCGAGATCCCGCAGCCCGAGCAGATCGTCGAGGACCCGGAGATGCCGCGCGGCGAGCGCGAGGTCGTCGACCCGGGCCGTCCCGGCGAGCAGACCACGGTCGTACGCGTGTACGTGCAGAACGGCCAGGAGGTCCGCCGCGAGCAGGTGTCCGCCGGGTCGAGCACGCCCCCCTCGCCGCGGATCGTGCACGTCGGCACGAACGACGACGTCCCGCCGCCCGCCCCGGCCGTCTCGGACGGCGGCGTGTGGGACCGGCTCGCCCAGTGCGAGGCCACCGGCAACTGGTCGATCAACACCGGCAACGGCTACTACGGCGGCCTGCAGTTCGACCGGCGCACCTGGCACGCCTACGGCGGCGGCGAGTACGCCGACCTGCCGCACCAGGCCAGCCGCGAGGAGCAGATCGCGGTCGCCACCCGGGTGCGCGACGACCGCGGCGGCTACGGCGCCTGGCCGTCCTGCTCGCGCAAGCTCGGCCTGCCGCGCTGACCCGACCCCTCGGCGCGGGCCCCTCCGCAGCGGGCCCCGACCCCGTGCGGCAGGCTCGTCCGGTGACCGACAGCCGCCTGCTCGGGCCCGCGGAGGTGCGGGCCCTCGCCGCCGAGCTGGGCGTGCGGCCCACCAAGAAGCTGGGCCAGAACTTCGTCCACGACCCCAACACGGTGCGCCGGATCGTCCGGGCCGCGGACCTGGGCCCCGACGACGTGGTCGTCGAGGTGGGGCCGGGTCTCGGGTCGCTCACCCTGGCGCTGCTGCCCGCCGTCGCCGCCGTGCACGCCGTGGAGATCGACCCCGTGCTGGCCGGGCGGCTGCCGCGGACCGTGGCCGCGTTCGCCCCGGACCTCGCCCCGCGGCTCACGGTCGTCGGCGCCGACGCGATGCGGGTGACGGCCGCCGACCTACCCGGCGCCACCGCGCTCGTCGCGAACCTGCCCTACAACGTCGCGGTGCCGGTGGTGCTGCACCTGCTCGCCGAGCTGCCCGGGCTGCGGCGCGGGCTGGTGATGGTGCAGGCCGAGGTGGCCGAGCGGCTGGCGGCGCCGCCGGGCTCGAAGGCCTACGGGGTGCCGAGCGCCAAGCTGGCCTGGTACGCCGCCGCCCGCCGCGCCGGTCCCGTGCCGCGCGCGGTGTTCTGGCCGGTCCCCGGGGTGGACTCCGGGCTGCTGGCCTTCGACCGGCGCGAGCCCCCGCCCGGCGACCGGGCCGCGGTGTTCGCGTTGGTCGACGCCGCGTTCGCGCAGCGCCGCAAGGCCCTGCGCGGCGCGCTGGCCGGTTGGGCGGGCAGCCCGGCGGCCGCCGAGGAGGCGCTGCGGACGGCCGGGATCGACCCGCTCACCCGCGCCGAGCGGCTCTCGATCGCCGACTTCGCCCGCCTCGCGGCGGCGGCCCCCGGTCGCTCGTGAGCGGCGGGACGTGTTCTCGCCCTCCTGGGCCCGCACGGGCGGCGGAGCGGCCACGTAGGGTTGAAGGGTGCTGACCGCCGTGCCGCCCCCGGTCACCGTGCGGGTCCCGGCCAAGATCAATCTCCATCTGGCCGTCGGGCCGCCGCGCGAGGACGGCTTCCACGACCTCGTCACCGTCTTCCACGCCGTGAGCCTCTTCGACGAGGTCACCGTCGCCGCGTCCGACGAACCGGGCATCGAGGTGTTCGGCGAGGGCGTCACCGAGGTGCCCGCCGACGAGACCAACCTGGCCTGGCGGGCCGTGCAGGTGCTCGCCGAGCGCGCCGGCCGCGATCCCGACGTCCGGCTGGTGCTGCGCAAGGGCATCCCCGTCGCCGGCGGCATGGCGGGCGGCAGCGCGGACGCCGCCGCGGCGCTCGTCGGGCTCTCCGCGCTGTGGAAGCTCGACCTGACCCGCGACGAGCTGTCCCCGCTGGCCGCCGGCCTGGGCAGCGACGTCACGTTCGCGTTGCACGGCGGCACCGCGCTGGGCACCGGCCGCGGCGAGCAGATCGTGCCGGTGCTCTCCCGGCACCCGCAGCACTGGGTGATCGCGCTGCACCGCGGCGGGCTGTCCACACCGCGGGTGTTCGCGGAGCTGGACCGGCTGCGCGGGGACTCCCCGCCCGCCGAACGGCCCGTCGAGCCCGTGCTGGAGGCGATCGCCGGCGGCGACCCGCGCCAGCTCGCCCTGTCGCTGGGCAACGACCTGCAGGCCGCCGCCGTCAGCATGGCCCCCGACCTGCGCCGCACGCTGCGCGCGGGCGTCGAGGCCGGGGCGCTGGCCGGGATCGTCTCCGGCTCGGGGCCCACCTGCGCGTTCCTCTGCGCCGACGGCGACGCCGCGATCGACGTCGCCACGGAGCTCGCCGGCGTGGGCGTGTGCCGCACCGTCCGCGTCGCGCACGGCCCGGTGCCCGGGGCGCGGATCGTCGAGCCGCAGGACCCGCCGGGCGTCCCGCCCACGAGCTGGCCCCCGGTGCGTGCCTGATGGCGAACCTGGTCAACGTGGAGAAGGTCACCGCGCACGTCCCCGGCGACGCCTCCCGGGTGCTGCTCGACGCGGTGTCCCTGGGCGTCGAGGCCGGCGAGCGGGTCGGTGTCGTCGGCCTCAACGGCGGCGGCAAGACCACGCTGCTCGACATCCTCACCGGCGAGCGGGCCCCCGACGGCGGGCGCGTCAGCCGGGTCGGCGGGCTGAAGCTCGCCCACCTCGCGCAGGCCGACCGGCTGCCGCCGGGCTCGCGGGTCCGCGACGTCGTGCTGGCCGGCTACGGCGCCGAGCACGAGTGGGCCGCCGACGCGGGCGTCCGCGACGTGCTCGACGGCCTGGGCATCGGCGACCTGGACCGCACCGTCGACGGCCTGTCCGGCGGGGAGAAGCGGCGCGTCGCGCTGGCCGCCACGCTCGTCGGGGACCCCGACCTCGTCGTGCTCGACGAGCCCACCAACCACCTCGACGTCGAGGGCATCACCTGGCTCGCCCGGCACCTGCTGTCCCGACGCTGTGGCGTCGTGGTCGTCACGCACGACCGCTGGTTCCTCGACGCGGTCTGCACGCGCACCTGGGAGGTCGCGAACGGCCGGGTGGAGAGCTACCTCGGCGGCTACGCGGACTGGATCTTCGCCAGGGCCGAGCGCTCCCGGCAGGCCGACTCCGCCGAGGCCAAGCGGCAGAACCTGGCCCGCAAGGAGCTGGCCTGGCTGCGCCGCGGCCCGCCCGCGCGCACGTCGAAGCCGCGGTACCGGATCGAGGCCGCCGAGGCCCTGATCGCCGACGTGCCGCCGCCGCGCAACACCGTCGAGCTGCTGGGGTTCGCCACCAACCGGCTCGGCCGCACCGTGCTGGAGCTGGAGGACGCCACGGCGGTCGTCGCCGGGCGCACCCTGCTCGACCACGTCACCTGGCGGCTCGGCCCGGGCGACCGGATCGGCGTCGTCGGCGTCAACGGCTCCGGCAAGACCACGCTCCTGCGCACGCTCACCGGGCAGCGCCCGCTCGACGGCGGCCGGCTCGTCACGGGCACCACCGTGCAGCTCGCCGAGCTCACCCAGGAGCTGGTGGACCTGCCCCGGCACATGCGCGTGCTGGAGGCCACCGAGCAGGTCGCGAAGTACGTGCGGCTGGGCAAGCTCGAGCTGACGGCGAGCTCGGTGCTGGAGCGGCTGGGGTTCCCGGCGTCGCGGCAGTGGACGCCCGTCGGAGACCTGTCCGGCGGTGAGCGGCGGCGGCTGCAGCTGACCCGCCTGCTGATGAGCGAGCCGAACGTCCTGCTGCTCGACGAGCCCACCAACGACCTCGACGTCGACACCCTCGCCCGGCTGGAGGACCTGCTCGACGGCTGGGCGGGCACGCTCGTCGTCGTCAGCCACGACCGCTACCTGCTCGAGCGCGCCACCGACACGGTGGTCGCCCTGCTCGGCGACGGGAAGATCACGCACCTGCCCGGCGGGATCGAGGAGTACCTGGCGATCCGGGCCCGCTCCGGCGACCAGGTCAACGGCCTCACCGCCGCGCCCGTCAGCGCCGCCGCGCGGCCGGCGTCGTCGGCGGCGGAGCAGCGCGCGGCGCGCAAGGAGGCCCAGCGCCTGGAGCGCCGCATGACGGCGCTGACGCAGCGGCAGGAGAAGCTGCACGCCCAGCTCGCCGAGGCCGCCACGGACCCCGCGCGGCTGATCACCCTGACCGCCGAGCTCCGCGAGGTCGACGCCGAGGTGGAGCAGGTGGAGCTCGACTGGCTGGAGGCCGCCGAGCTCGCCGAGAGCTGAAGGTCGGACCGGGATCAGACTTTCGTCCGACGCGCCCGGCCGGTCGGCGCCCGTACGGTGATCGTTGTGCGGCCGGGGTTCGGGGGAACCCCTGGGGGGCCGGCACATCGTGGGTCCGGTCCGCCGTTCGACGGCGGCGGGCCGGCCCGCGAGCCGGGCGGCGTCCGGGGGGTGGACGCGCGGATCGGCCCTGTCCGCGGCGTCCGGTCAGGCGCTCTCGCGCTGGAACGTGCGCACCCCCCAGAACAGCGACGCGGCCGCGAGCACGACCGCCACGGCGATGCCGACGAGCGCCGTCGCGGTGAACAGGTCGCCGACGAACACCGCGCGGGTGGCGTCGACGACGTAGACGAACGGGTTCGCGCGCGAGAGCGCGAACAGCCACGGCGGGGCGATCGACATCGGCAGCAGGATGCCGGAGAGCAGCAGCAGCGGCAGGAACACCGACTGCACGATGGGCACGAACGCGTCCTCGCTCTTGACCCGCAGGGCGAGGGCGTAGGAGGCGCACGACGCGGCGAACCCGAGCACGGCCACCAGCGCCAGCCCGACCAGCACGCCGCCCACCGGGGCGCGCAGCCCGAACGGGATCGCCACGAGCGTCAGCAGGATGCCCTGGGTCAGCAGGACCGCGGTCTCCTTCAGCGCCCGGCCCAGCAGCAGCGCGACGCGGCTGACCGGCGTCACCTGCATCCGCTCGACCACGCCCGCCTTGAACTCGGTGAGGATCGAGAAGCCGACGAACAGGCCGCCGAACAGGCCGAGCTGGATGAGCAGCGCGGGGACCAGCACCTGCCAGGCGTCACCGGCGGGGAAGCCGGGGGTGTTCCGCACGATCGGGATGAGCAGCGGCCCGAACAGCGCGAGGTAGAGGAACGGCTGGACGACGCCGATGACGACCCAGAACGGGTTGCGCAGCGACTGCTTCATGGAGCGCTGGAAGATCAGCCAGGTCTCGGTGATCACGACCGGGCCTCCGCGGGCTCCGGGGTGTCCTCGTCGCGCAGGGACCGGCCGGTCAGGTCGAGGAACACGTCGTCGAGGCTGGGACGGCGGACCTCGACCGCGGTCATCGCGATGCCGGCCGCGTCGAGCTCGCGCAGCAGCGACGGCAGCACCCGCGCGCCGTCCTCGACGCGGAACCGCACCACCGTGCCGTCGACGGCCACCTCGGACCCGATCCGCCCGGCCAGCTCGGCGGTGATGACGAGGATGCGGTCGCACAGGGCGTCGGCCTCGTCCAGGTAGTGCGTGGTGAGGAACAGCGTGGTGCCGCGCTCGGCGTGCAGCCCGCGGATGTGGCCCCAGAGGTTGGCGCGGCTCTGCGGGTCCAGCCCGGTGGAGGGCTCGTCGAGGAACAGCAGCGTGGGCAGGTGCATCAGGCCCATCGCGATGTCCAGGCGGCGGCGCTGCCCGCCGGAGAGCGTCTGGACGACCCGCGTCTCGAGCCCGGTGAGGTCGAGGTCGCGGATGAGCTCGCTGGCGCGCGCCGCCGACTCGGCGGCGGTGAGGCCGTAGAAGCGGCCCTGCAGGATCAGCTCCTCGGCGACCAGGCAGTCCGGCCCCGCGCCGCCGTTCTGGCCGACGTAGCCGATGCGGCGGCGCACCTCGACCGGCTCGGTGAGCAGGTCGTGGCCCGCCACGGTGGCGGTGCCGGCGGTCGGTTGGATCAGGGTGGTGAGCATCCGGAGGGTGGTGGACTTCCCGGCGCCGTTGGGGCCGAGGAAGCCGACCAGCTCCCCGGGGGCGACG
>JAPLAT010000043.1 GCA_026393175.1 Pseudonocardiales bacterium | reverse complement strand
CGATCAGCGCCGCGTGGGGGCTGGGGGAGTCGGTCGTCGGCGGCACCGTGAGCACCGACGACCACGTCGTCGACCGGACGAGCTGGGCGGTCGTGTCCCGGCACGTCGCCGACAAGACCGAGATGACGGTGCCCGTCGACGGTGGGACGGCGCAGCGGCCCGTGCCCGCCGGGCGCCGCCGCGGCCCGGTGCTGGACGACGCGGCGGCCGTCGCGCTGGCCCGCCTCGGCGTGCGCGTCGAGGAGCACTTCGGCGCCCCGCAGGACGTCGAGTGGGCGCGCGAGGGCGACACCTTCCACATCGTGCAGTCCCGGCCGGTGACGGCGCTGCCCGAGCCGACCGGCGACGTCCCGACCACCTGGCCGGTCCCGTACCCGGGCGGGCTCTTCTTCCGCGCCAGCATCGTCGAGCAGCTGCCCGACCCGCTCACCCCGCTGTTCGCCGACCTGATCGACGGGTCGGTCGCCCGCTCGCTGGGCGCGCTCATGGCCGAGGTGATGGGGGAGGACGTGCTCGCGCCCGGCGACGTCGGCATGCCCACGGTCAACGGCTACGCCTACCACCACTACCGGCCCGCCGTGTTCCGGCGGATCCTGCGGCGCACCCCGGCGGCGGCCGCCGCCCTGTTCGGCCGCGACGCCAGGGCGCGGGCGACCGCCGGCGGCGTCACCGGGTGGCGGGAGCGGTCGCGCCCGCGCTACCGGGCCGCCCTCGCCGCCCGGTCCGGCACGGACCCCGCCACGCTGTCCCCCGCCGAGCTGCTCGCCGCCGTCGAGGAGCTGCTCGACGCCGGCACCGTCTACTACACGGCGGTGCAGTCGGTGATCCCGCAGGCGGTGACCAGCGAGCTCGCGTTCCGGGCCTTCCACGACCGCGTCGTGCGCCGGCCGGGGGAGCCGGACGGCGTCGGCTTCCTGCTCGGCCTGGACAGCGAGCCGCTGCGCGCGGAGCGCTCGCTGTACGACCTCGCGACGTCGGCGGCGCGCGACCCGGCGCTGGCCGCGGTCCTGTCCGGGGCCGAGCCGGCCGCGCTGCTGCGGGCGCTGCGCGACGGGACGGTGCCGGAGGGGGCCGAGCCCGCGGCCTGGGAGGCGTGGGCCGGGCGGTGGCGGCGGCACCTCGGGCACTACGGCCACACCGTCTACAACCTGGACTTCGCCGAGCCGGTCCCGGCCGACGACCCGGCCCCGCTGCTCGACGCCGTCCGGTTCCACCTCGGCGGCGGGGGCACCGACCCGCGCGAGCGGCAGCGCCGCACCGCGCGGCGGCGGGAGGCCCGGACCCGCGCCGTGCGGGCCCGGCTGGGGCCGGTGCGCCGCGCCGTGTTCGACCGGCTGCTGCGCGCGGCGCAGGAGATCGGCCCGGTCCGCGAGGACGCGCTGGCCGAGATGGGGCTGGCCTGGCCGGTGATGCGCCGGATGCTGCGCGAGCTCGGCCGCCGCCTCGTCGGGGCCGGGGTGCTGGCCGATCCCGACGAGGTGTTCTGGCTGACCCGCGACGAGGTGCGCCGCGCGGTCGCGGGGGAGCGGCCCGACGTCGCCGCGGCGATCGCCGGGCGCCGGGCGCAGTGGCGGGGCCGCCGCCGCGCCGTCCCCCCGCAGGTGCTGCCGGAGTCCGGCCTCGTGCATCGGCTGATCCGCCCGTGGCTCCCGGCCGTCGACCGGGCCCCGGCCGGGCCCGTCCTCAGCGGGGTGGCGGCGGGCACGGGGTCCGTCACCGCCCCGGCCCGGGTGCTCGACGGCCCCGCCGACTTCCCGGCCATGCGCCCCGGCGAGGTGCTGGTCGCCCGGATCACCACCCCGGCGTGGACGCCGCTGTTCGCGCGGGCCGCCGCCGTCGTCACCGACGTGGGCGGTCCACTGAGCCACGGCTCCGTCGTGGCCAGGGAGTACGGCATCCCGGCCGTCCTGGGCACCGGGTCGGCGACGTCCCGCATCCGCACCGGCCAGGATGTGCGGGTGGACGGCGACGCGGGCACGGTCACGCTGCTGGACGGCCCGGCGGGCGGGGACACGGGCGGCGGGGACACGGCGGGCGGGGACGGGCCCGGTGACGGGGGCGGCCCCGATGCCGGGGGCACCCGGGTCCTGCTGGCCGCGACCGCCGCCGTCGGGGTGGCCGTCACGGCCGCGTGCCTCCGGTCGCGACGCGGCGCGCGCGGCGGCCGACGGTCCGACCCGTGAGGGGCCGGGCGCGACCGGAGGGCACCGTGCCCGGTCAGCGCCGCCCGTGCCGTGCGGTCGGCGCCGGGAGCCGGTCGGCCGCGTCCCTGGGGTCCAGCAGGTGGCGCAGCCGCAGGGCCGGGCGTTCGACGCCGAACCAGCTCGCGGCCGCGAACGGCACCGTGGCCAGCACGCTCAGCAGCACGTACGCGACGACGCCGAAGCGGGTCCCGCCCAGCAGGGCGACGAGCTGCTGCACCGGGAAGGCGTAGACGTAGAGCCCGTAGGACAGGTCGTGCCGGGCGGCGACCCGCCGCAGCGGCAGGCGCGCCCCGAGCCAGAGCGCCAGGTAGGCCACCGGCAGCGCGGCGAGCACCGGCTCGACGTGCAGCGCCACCACTGCGGCGACGGCCGCGCCGGAGGCGAGCAGGGGGTCCAGCGGCACGCGGTCGCGCAGCACGTACAGCGTCGCCCCGGCGAAGAAGAACGGCGCGAGCCGGAGGAAGTCCGCGACGGCGCGCCCCCCGTCGACCTCCACCGCCGCCAGCACCGTGAGCACCAGCCAGCACGCGATCACCACGGCCGGGGTGGCGCGGCGCCCGGCCAGGCCCACGAGCAGCCCGACGGCGGCGTAGCAGAGCGCCTCGGAGAACAGCGTCCACAGCGAGCCGTTCCAGGCCGGGTAGGCCGAGGCGGGCAGGCTCTGCCCGACCGTCCACTCCGTGATGTAGAGCCCGGCGTTCGCCACGACGTGGACGACGCCGTCCCACGGGACGTACCCGCCGTCGCCGAGGAGCGCGGCGAGCGGGGCGAACCCGAACGCCACCACGAGCAGCGCGCAGAGGAAGCCCGGATACAGGCGGACGAACCTCCGCCAGGCGAACGCCGTGGCCGACGAGGTGCAGCGGCTGTGCGTGATGAGCCACCCGGAGAGGCCGAAGAACCCGGCGACCGCGATCTCCCCGAGCGTCGCCCCGCCGATCCGCGGGTCGGGGCCGAACCCGCCCAGCGGCCAGGCGTGGGACACGATCACCAGCGCGGCCAGCCCGAGCCGCAGCGCGTTGAGGCTGTTGCGGCGGGGGTAGTCCGCGAGGGTGTCCGTCACGCTCCGCAGTCTGCTGGATGCGGAGAGTCGGCGCCGGGCCGGGGTGGGATCAGCGTAGGCGAGGCGGCAGCAGCATCCGGCGCGGGTCCACCAGCGCGAGGGCGGCGAGCCCCACGACCGGCAGCAGGGTGAGCTGCACCAGTCCCGCGCCCTGCCAGCCCAGGCCGGCGACGAGCCGGGCGAACAGCAGGCCCGACACGGCCGCGGCGACGTAGTAGGTGAGCATGAACAGCCCGGCCCCGCGGCCGACGTGCTCGGGCCGGACCGACCGCTGCAGCACCGTCGTGCAGTTGGTGAACAGCACCCCGCTGGCGAAGGTGCCCATGAGGAAGGCGAGCAGGTACTGCGCCACCGGGCCGGTGGCGAGCGTGTAGGCGCCCAGCGCCGTCACCGAGGAGCCGACGAAGCCCACGGCCAGCAGGATCCGCTGGTCGACGCGGTCGGCGAGCCACCCGACCGGCAGGGCGGTCATCGCCCCGAACCCGACGAGCGACGCGGCGAGGGCGGCCTGGCCGGGCTCGAAGGCGAGCTCCTCGCGCAGGAACGTCGGGTACAGCCCGAGGAAGCCGTAGAACACCAGGCCCGACACCGCCGAGGTGAGGCCGAACGCGAGGGTGTTGCGGTTGTACGGGCTCGCCGGCACGTGGTCGTAGGAGGCGAGGTCGGCGGTGCCGCTGCGCCCGGCCAGCGCCTCGGTCATCGCCCGCGGCACGGCGAGCAGGACCGCGGCCATGGCCAGCCCGGCGACGCCGAAGACGTAGAACGGGACGCGCCAGGTCCCGCCCGCCGCGGCCAGCGCCTGGCCGAGGACCGGGCCCAGGAACACGCCCAGCCCGAACGCCAGCCCGATGAACCCGGCGGCGAAGGCGCGGCGGTGGAAGAAGAACGCCCCGATGATCGCGTAGATCGCCGTGGCCTGGACGCCCTCGCCGACGCCGCTGAGCAGCCGGTAGGCCGCCATGTCGGCGAAGCCCGCGGCGAAGGGGATGGCGACCGTGCCCAGCGAGTAGACGATCACGCTGACCACGACGACGGCGCGCCGCGACACCCGGTCGAGCAGGAGGCCCGCCGGCACCCCGGCCAGCGCGATGCCGAGCGTGAAGCCGGTGGCGAGCAGGCCGGCCTGGTCGAGGGAGAACCCGAACTCCTCCCGGATCTCGGGCACCAGCGGGTAGAAGACCTGCCGGTCCATCGCGTTGAGCAGGTACGACAGGCACAGCGCGGCGAACCCGGCGGCGATCGCCGCCCGCCCGGCCGGTGCCGGGGCGGCGGTGCGCTGCCGGTTCTCGGGAACGGTCGTCATCCAGGGCCCCCCACGTGCTGTCCGCCTGACGGACAGATGTCCGTATGATGTGGAGCACAGGATGACCAGCGCGGTGCCGCGTCGTCAAGCGGGAGGGGCCGGGAACGACGCGACGGGCCCGCCGGGAGTGCACCCGGCGGGCCCGTCGTGATGGGTGGGACCCGGCTCAGCCGACCGTGATCCGGTTCGTGGCGGGCGGGGACACCGGGTCGTTCGCCGTCAGGTAGGCGACGAACGCGTCGATGTCGAGCTGGCCGACCACCCGGTTCACCCCGTTGCGCAGCACCGAGAACCCGTCGCCGCCGTCGGCGAGGAAGTTGTTGACGGTGATGCGGTAGGTGCCTGCCGGGTCGACGGCGACACCGCCGATGGCGAGGTCGTTCACCCGCGCACCCGAGCACGGGGCGGCGGCGGTGCCGGCCGGGGCCGCCGTGTCGACGGTGTAGGTCACCCCCGCCGAGGGCTGCAGCGTCCGGTTGACGACGTACTGCTGCTCCAGCACGCAGTCGAGGTCGGCCCCGGACAGGTCCATCGTGGTGAGCACGTTGTTGAACGGCTGCACCGTGAAGGCCTCCTCGTAGGTGATCGGCCCGGTGAGCAGGTCGGCCCGCACACCGCCGGGGTTCATGAACGCGGCCACGGCGCCCTGCTCGTCGTCGGTGCCGGCGAGCTGGGAGTCGGCGATGAGGTTGCCCAGCGGCGTCTCGCCGGACGGGGCGGCGGCGCGGGTGATGTCCGCCGTCGCGGTGCCGACGACGCGGCCGGCGATCGGGCCGAGCAGCTGGCGGTAGCGGGCGATCAGCGCCGTCTGCGCCGGGTCGGCCGCGACGTCGCGGGTGACGACCACGTTGTCCGCCGTGACGTCGACGACGTCGCCGGTGCGGCGGTCGATCCGCATGTCGATGTCGGTGACCAGCCGCCCGAACGAGCTGGCGCTGGTGACGGTCTTGCCGTCGAGCACGCAGTTGTAGGCCTGGTGGGAGTGGCCGCTGACCACGACGTCGATGGCGTCGGAGAACCCGGCCGCGATCTCGACGATCGGCCCGGTCAGGCCGGTGCAGTCGTTGATGCCGCTCCCGGGGGCCTGCTGCCCGCCCTCGTGGAGCAGCACCACGATCGCCTCCACGCCCCGGGCCTGCAGCTCGGCGGCGTAGCGGTTGCCGGTCTCGATCTCGTCGGCGAACGTCAGCCCGGCCACGCCGGCCTGGGTGACGATGTTCGGGGTGCCCTCCAGCGTCATCCCGATGAAGCCGACCTGCACGCCCTGGACGCGCTCGATCGCGTACGGCGGCAGCAGCGGGTCGCCGGTGTCGGTGACGAACGCGTTCGCCGAGAGGTACTGGAAGTCCGCGCCGTCGTAGGCGGCCGCGGGGTCGGCGCAGCCGTCGACCGGGTGGCAGCCGCCGTTCTGGATGCGCAGCAGCTCCTCGGCACCCTCGTCGAACTCGTGGTTGCCCACGCTGGCCAGGTCGAGCCCGGCCTCCTCCAGCGACTCGATCGTCGGCTCGTCGTGGAACGCGGCCGACAGCAGCGGCGTCGCCCCGATGAGGTCGCCCGCGGCCACGGTGATCGTGTTCTGCTTCTTCACCTCGCTCTCCAGCAGCCGCAGCTGCGTGGCGAGGTACTCCGCGCCACCGGCCGGGACCCCGGCGATGGCGCCGCCGCTCCCGGTCGGCGGCTCGAGGTTGCCGTGGAAGTCGTTGAGGGCCAGGAGCTGGACCTCGACGGGCGGGGGCGCGGCGGCGGCGGCCGGCGCGACGGCGACGGTCGCCGCGGCGGCGAGGACGAGGCCGGCGGCGCCGGTGAGCGCACGCCGTGACGGGGACGGGGGCATGGGTCATCCTTCCGGGCGGCGGACGGTGACGTGTGGTGGCGTCCCGCCCGTCCTCAGGGTGGCTCGTGCACCCTACGGAACGAATGCGCGGTTCGGCATGCGTCCGGACGGCTACCGCGTGAACGCCGGGGGCCAGAGCCGGGCGGTGATGCGCCCGTCCAGCGCCGCGAGCGGCACCGGCCCGAACGTCCGCGAGTCGACGGAGTCACCGCGGTTGTCGCCGAGCACGTAGACGTGGCCGGGCGGGACCGGGGCGAAGGGGCCCGCGAACACGCCGTCGACGTGGCGCAGGTCGGCGTAGGGCTCGTCCACGACGCGGCCGTCGAGGACCAGCCTGCCGTCGTCGAACTCCACGCGGTCACCGGCGAGCGCCACCACCCGCTTGACGATGAGCCCGCCGCCCGCCGGGTCGTCCAGCGCCACGAGCTCGCCCCGCCGCGGTTCCCCGACCCCGTGGACGAGCACGACCCGTTCCCCGTCGCGCAGGGTCGGCGCCATGCTGGCGGCCTCCACCCGCACGACCTCCACGGGCAGCAGGCCGGCCACGAGCGCGACGAACAGGGCGGCCGCGGCTACCGCCAGGGCGCGGCCGGCCCGCCTCAGCCGAGCAGCCCGGCGAACCACGCGAGCCACACCGCCACCCCGGCGGCGAGCAGCCCGTTCAGCACCCGCGCGCGCCACGCGGCGGGGAGCAGCACCGGCAGGGTGGCCACCGCCACCAGCTCCGCGACGACCACGACGGTGCCGAGCAGGTCGGCGTCCTCCGGCCGGTCGGCGTGCGGCCCGAACGACAGCGCCACCGTGCGGCTGACCAGGTAGAGCACCAGCAGCCCGACGGTCGCGGCGATCACGGCCGTGACCGCACCCGGGTGCGCGCCGCGCCGCATCCGGTGCGCGACGACGAGCTGGGCCGCCCCGGTGACCAGGAAGAAGACGCTGAACCGGGGGTCGTGGGTGAGGTGGTCCAGCGCCACGAGCAGGTGCGCCGCGCCCGCGACGTCGAGCCCGAGGCGCCCGGCCCGCTCCCAGGCCGTCCCGGCCGGGGCGTCCGTCGGGACGCTGACCGGGGCGTTCACAGCGGCGGCGGGGGGTTCGTCGCGAGCGACCGCGGCGGTGCGGTGAGGATCGGGTCCGGCCCGTCGTCGCCGACCTCGAACTGGCTCATCATGTCGTGGTCCTCGTGCGGCAGGTTGTGGCAGTGGATCATGTACCGGCCGCTCTCCGGGCCGAAGTGCACGAGCACCTTCACGGTCTCGCCCTCGCCGACGTACACGGTGTCCTTCGGGCCCAGCTCCTCCGGCCGCGGCGCGCGCCCGTTGCGGGAGAGGATCTTGAAGTCCACGAGGTGCAGGTGCACGGGATGGAACCAGCCCCCGGAGGAGTTCTCGATCTCCCAGATCTCCACCGCGTCCAGGTCGGGCTTCGCGAACGTCTTGCGGTAGCCGGAGTCGACGATCTCCTGCCAGGTCTGGTCGCCGATCTCCCAGATCTCGCCGTCCTTCTTCACCCGCAGGCGCCGGGTCCGGCTGGACTGGGCGGCGGTCAGCGTCATGACCGGGTTGTCGGGGTAGAGCTGCGCCGGGACGGTGTTGTTCGCGGGGTCGAACGCGTCGGCGACCACCTGGAACGCCATGACCTTGTTCGTGTTGTCGTAGTCGACGGAGTTCTTGACGCCGAGGTTGCGCAGCTCCACCCGGGTGCCGGGGGTGTAGCGGGCGAAGTCGATCACGACCTCGTAGCGCTCGGCCATGCCGTGCCGCCACTGGGTCACCGTCTGCGGCGCCGGCATCAGGCCGCCGTCCGTGCCGATGATCTGCACCGGGTGGCTGTTCGACAGCTTGAGCATGAAGCCGCGCGAGGTGCAGCCGTTCAGGATGCGGAAGCGGTACTTGCGCCGCTTGACCCGCATGATCGGCCACGGGCGACCGTTGACGAGGATGACGTCGCCGTAGCGGCCGGCGTGCAGGTTGTCGTCGAACAGCAGCGACCCGTCGGCACCGAACTTGGCGTCGCCCAGGATCAGCGGCACGTCGAACTCGCCCTGCGGGATGCCGAGCGAGGTCTCGAGGGCGTCGTGCAGGTGGTACTGGGCGGCCAGGCCCATGTAGACGTTCTCGGACGTGTGGTGCACGCCGTGGTCGTGGTACCAGAGCGTGCGGGCGTTCTGCCAGTTCGGGTAGTGGTAGTCCTTCCACTGCCCCGGGTGCGAGATGTCGCCCGCGTAGCCGTCGTACTCCGGCCGCGACGCCGAGCCGTGCAGGTGCGTGGAGGTCCACGGCGTGTACCCGAGCACCGGGTGCTGGGCGGGCAGCGCGTTGATCTGCCGCACGACCGTGCGCCTGCCCTGGTCGACCTTGATCGTCGGCCCGGGGACGGTGCCGTTGTAGGCGAACAGCGGGGTGTCGACGCCCGGCAGGATCTGCGCGACCGTCGCCGCCTGGGTGATCTCGTAGTAGTCGGTCGTCGCGTCCTGGCGCACCGGGGCGAGCACCGGGGGCTGGGCGAAGGGCACCGTGTACGGCCGCGGGATCCGGCTCTCCGCGATCTGCGAGATCGATTTGGCGCGGACGGTGCGCTCGATCGGGAGGGCGAGGGCGGCGGCGCCGAGCACCGACACCTTGAGCACGTCGCGTCGGGAGAGGGCGTCATCGGTCATGGTCGTCGTCCTGTCGGTCTCGCAGGCGGCCGGTGGACCGGTCCCCGCGCCCGGCCCTCGCCGAGGGTCCCTCCGCACGGCCGCCTCCGGGAGACCCTCGCGGGGGGTGCCCGCCCCCCCAAGTGGGAGGGACCACGGCGCCCCCGCCGCCACCCCTAATGCGCCGGTGACAGCTGTCATCCGCGGGGCGGGCGGCGTCACGGTTACCGGTGACGGCGACGACTGCTGCCCGACCGGGCCCGGCGCACATGATCGACGGCATGCGAACCACCCGAGTACTGGCCGCTCTCGCGGCCGCCTCCTTCGCCGCCGGGTGCGCGGCGGGCCCGGCGGCCGGGGAGCCCGCCCCACCCGCCCTGAACTGGTCGGACTGCGGCACCGGCCTCGACTGCGCCACGCTGGAGGTGCCCGTCGACCACGCCGACCCCGCCGGCCCGACGCTGCCGCTGGCGCTGGTCCGGCACCGGGCCACCGAGCCGGCGCAGCGGATCGGCAGCCTCCTGGTGAACCCGGGAGGCCCCGGCGCCGCCGCGGGCGACCTCGTCCGCGGGATCACCTCGGCCCCCGACGGCGCGGGGCCCTACTCGCCCGAGCTGCTGACCCGCTTCGACGTCGTGGGCATGGACCCGCGCGGCGTCGGCGCCAGTGCCGGCGTGCGCTGCCTGACCGACGCCGAGCGCGAGGAGGACCTCGCCCTCGACCGCGACCCCGAGCTGCCCGGCATGGCCCCGCGCGAGGTGCTGCTCGCCGAGGCGGCCGAGCTGGCCGACGGGTGTGCCGCCGGGGTCGACCCGCTGCTGCTGGAGAACCTGGCCACCGACGACGTCGCCCGCGACATGGACCTCGTGCGCGCCGCGCTGGGCGAGGAGCGGATCAGCTACCTCGGGCAGTCCTACGGCACCCTGCTCGGGGCCACCTACGCCACGCTGTTCCCCGACCACGTCCGGCAGATGGTCCTCGACGCCCCCGTCGACCCGACGACGTGGCAGACCGACACCCTCGACGCCACCCTGGACCAGGCCGTCTCCGCCGAGCGCGTGCTCGACTCCTGGTTCGCGACCTGCCGGGCCGAGAGCTGCGGGTTCGGTGGCGGTGACCCGGAGGGGGCGTTCGACGCCCTCGTCGCCCGCCTGGAGGCGACGCCGCTGGAGGTGCCGGCGAGCGGGGCCGTCCCGGCGCAGCGCGTGGACGGCGGGGCGATCGTCCTGGCCGCCCGGACCGCGGTGTTCGCCCCGCAGCTGTGGCCCGTGCTCACCCGGGCCCTGGTCGCGGCCGAGGCGGGCGACGGCAGCGTGGTCGCCGCGCTGGGCAGCGTGCTGACCCGCAACCCCGACGGCACGCCCAACGGGCTCGGCGAGGCCAACGTCGCCGTCAACTGCCTGGACCGCGACGTCCCGGCCGATCTCGCCGAGCACGACCGCAACGCCGCGGAGGCCGTCGCCGCGGCGCCGCGCTTCGGGGAGCTGTCCGGCTACATCTCCCTGGTCTGCGTCGACTGGCCCGCGGCGAACCCCGACCGCTTCACCGGCCCGTACACCGGCGCGGGCGCGCCGCCGGTGCTCGTCGTCGGCGGTCGGGAGGACTCGCAGACCCCGTTCGACTGGTCGGAAGCGATGACCGCCGAGCTGGAGGGGTCGGTGCTGCTCACCCGCGAGGGCGTCGGGCACGGCTCGTACCGGGCCGGCGCGCCCTGCGTCGACGCCGCGGTCGACCGGCTGCTCGTCGACGGCACCCTGCCCGCCCCCGGGACCACGTGCCCCGGCGCGCCGACCACGACGGTCGCGCCCGGTTGAGGGGTCCCGGCCGGGCTGGCAAGGTGATCGGCCACACCCCGATCGACGGATGGAGTGATCTGTGAGCGTCAGCCTCGCCAAGGGCGGCAACGTCAGCCTGACCAAGGAGGCGCCCGGCCTGACGAACGTCATCGTCGGAGTGGGGTGGGACGTCCGGGCCACCACCGGGGCGGACTTCGACCTCGACGCGTCGGCCCTGATGCTCGGCGCGAACGGGAAGGTGCTCACCGACCGGCACTTCGTCTTCTTCAACAACCTCACCAGCCCGGACGGGACCGTCGAGCACACCGGCGACAACCTCACCGGGGAGGGCGAGGGCGACGACGAGCAGGTCAAGGTCAACCTGGCCGCGATGTCGCCGGAGGTCGAGAAGATCGTCTTCCCGGTGACGATCTACGACGCCGACGCCCGCCGGCAGAGCTTCGGGCAGGTCGCCAACGCGTTCATCCGCGTGGTCAACGCCGACGGCGACCGCGAGATCACCCGTTTCGACCTCTCCGAGGACGCCTCGACCGAGACGGCCATGCTCTTCGGCGAGCTCTACCGGCACGGCGGGGACTGGAAGTTCCGCGCGATCGGCCAGGGCTACGCCTCGGGCCTGCACGGCATCGCGAAGGACTTCGGGGTCAACGTCTGACCCACCCCCCGCGAGTCGGGGTGTGGGCGTGCGCGAGTCGGGGCCCGGAGGTGCGCGAGTCGGGGTGCGGGCGTGGCCGAATCGGGCCGCGTCACACCGCCACGAACGTGCCGAGCCCGGGGTCGAAGCGGAGCTCGTCGCCGTCGAAGGCCCGCCCGATCGACCCGTCCGCGACGAGGTCGGCGGGCGGGCCCTCGCGCACGCCGCCCGCCCGGTCGAGCAGCCAGGCCCGGTCGGCGGTGCGCAGTGCGAGCTCGACGTCGTGGGTGCAGAGCACCACGACGATGCCCCGCTCCCGGGCCAGGCGGTGCAGCAGCCCGGTCACCGCCACCCGGGACGGGGCGTCGAGGAACGCGGTGGGCTCGTCGAGCAGCAGGAGGTCCGGTTCCTGGGCCAGCGCGCGGGCGACGAGCACGCGCTGGCGCTCGCCGTCGGACAGCCGGTCCACCCGGCGGCGGGCGAACGTCCCGGCCCGCACGGCGTCCAGAGCGTCGTCGACGGCGGCGTGGTCCGCCGGGCGCAGCGTGCCGCGCGCGCCGGTGTGCGGGTGGCGGCCCAGCGCGACGAGCTCGCGGGCGGTGAGCAGCCCGGCCTCGACGCGCTCGGTGAGCACGACCGCGACCCGGCGGGCCCGGCCCCGGGCGTCGAGGGTGCCGAGGTCGGTGCCGTCGAGGTGCACGGACCCGCCCAGCACGGGCAGCAGGCCCGCCACGGTGCGCAGCAGCGTCGACTTCCCGGCACCGTTCGGGCCGAGCAGCGCGGTGAGCTCGCCCGCCGCGGCGTGCAGGTGCAGGTCGCGCAGGACCGGGGTGCGCCGGTGGCCCACGGTCAGGGCGTCGAGCCGCAGGCCGCTCACGTCGTCCGGCTCCGCACCAGCACGGCGATGACCACCGGCGCCCCGACGACCGAGGTGATGATGTTGACCGGGATCGGGCCGGGCAGCCCCGGCAGGTGCGCGGCCAGCGCGCAGAGCAGGGCGAGCGCCGCCCCGGTCACGGCCGCGGCGGGCACGAGCGTCCGGTGGCCCGAGGTGCCGACGGCGCGGCGGGCCAGGTGCGGGACCGCCATGCCGAGGAACGCGACCGGCCCGCAGTAGGCGGTGACGGCGCCCGCGAGCAGGGCGGCGGAGACCAGGACGAGCAGCCGCACCCGGTCGACCCGCACGCCCATCGTGCGGGCGTAGTCGTCGCCGAGCAGGAGGGCGTCGAGCGGCTTCACCGCCGCGAGCGCGACGCCCAGCCCGACCGCGACGACCGGCGCGAGCACGGCCAGGTCGCCCGCCGTCGTCCCGGAGAAGCTGCCGAGCCCCCACACCACGAACTGCTGGGCGCGCAGCGGGTCGATCACGGTGAGCAGCAGGCTCACCCCGGCCGTCGCGAGCGAGCCGAGCATCACGCCGACGATGAGCAGGACCGTGCCCGTCCGCACCACCCGCGACAGGGCCAGCACCACCCCCAGCACGGCGGCCGCCCCGAGCGCCGCGGCGGCCACGGTCCCGGCCCGGCCACCCCCCGCCAGCCCGGCGGTGAACGCCCCGACCGCCCCGCCCGCCGACCCCGCGACGGCCAGCGCCACCCCCAGGCTCGCCCCGGCGCTGACGCCCAGCACGTACGGCTCGGCCAGCGGGTTGCGGAACAGCGTCTGCAGCTGCAGCCCGGCGACCCCGAGCGCGGCGCCGGCCAGCGCCGCCGTGAGCGCCCGCGGCACCCGCACCGCGCCGATCAGCACCGGCGCGGCCGGGTCGGCCGGGGTGAGCCCGAGGAGCACCGCGACGGTGTCGAGCGGCGACACCACCACCGGCCCCACGGCCACGGCCGCCACGAGCGCCAGGCCCGCCGCCACCGCCAGCGCTCCGAGCCGCCCCCACCCCGCGAGTCGGGGTCCCACCGTGCGCGAGTCGGGGCGTGGGCGTGCCCGGGTCGGGCCCGGCGACCCCGACTCGCCCACACCCACGCCCCGACTCGCGGGGTGGGTGCGGGTCACGGGAGGGGCGTGTAGAAGGTGAAGGCGTGGCCGGGGGCCAGGTCCGGGTGCAGGATCGCGACCAGGTCGGCCAGCACCAGATCGGGGCGGGTGACGCCGCGCTCGTAGAAGTCGTTGCCCCCGCCCGGCCCGATCGCCCGGTTCGCCGTCCACACCTGCCCGTCGCGGACGGCGGCCAGCTCGCCGTAGCGCGGGTCCTCGGCCAGGGCGTCGGCCCGGGAGGACCAGTCCTGCGTGGCGAGCCAGACCGGGGCCTGCCCGGCCGTGGCGTAGACGGTCTCGAAGTCCAGCGTCAGGCTGCCCGGGGACGGGTCCGCGGCCCACGGGTTGGCGCCGCCCGCGTCCTCGAGCAGCCGACCGAGGTAGCTCCCGCCCGCGGGCACGCTCCACGTGCCCTGGAACAGCGACCCCGCGACGACGGGCACCGGCCCCGCCGCGGAGGCGCGCTCCGCGGTCGCCGTGTACGCCGCCTCCAGCTCGTCGAACACGGCCGTGGCGCGCGGCTCGTCGCCGGTCAGCGCAGCCATCACCTTGATCCATTCGGCGCGGCCGAGCGGTGAGGGCTCCAGGTACTCCGCGTTCGCGACGACGGGCACGCCCGCCTCGCGCAGGGTGGCGTAGGCGGGGTCGTCGAACCCGCCGGTCATCAGCACGTCGGGGCGCCCGGTGAGCACCCGCTCGACGTCGACCTGCTCGGTCGGCGCGTACTCCGCGACCTCCCCGGCGTCGATCCGCTCCCGCACCTGCGGCGAGCTGACGTACCCCGCCGTCGCGATGCCGGTGAGCACGTCGAGGCGGTCGAGGTCGACGAGCAGCGGCAGGTGGGTGGTGGAGCCGGCGTAGAGGCTGTCGACGGGCACGCGGACCCGCTGCGCCCCGGCGAGCTCCGCCGGGATCCCGGCGCCGTCGCAGCGCAGGAGCACGTAGGTCTCCGGCGGCGCCCCGGGGCTGGGCTCGGCGACGGTGAGGACCTGGTAGCCCTCCTCGTAGCGCAGCGAGACGTTCTGCGCGTGCTCGATCGTCGAGCGGGCGGCGGGCTCGGGATCGCACCCGGCCGCGGACGGGCCCGCGACGGGCGCGGCGGCGCACCCGGCGGCGAGCAGCAGCACGGCGGGCAGCAGGGAACGGGGGCGCACGGCGGCACCGGCCTCTCTCGGGGAGATCCGCCCCGAATCGTGGAGGGAGGTGACGGCCGAGTCTCTGGCTGCCCCCGGGCGGGGGGTCACAGTGGCGGGACCGCGCCGGACTCGCACCGGCTTCCTCGTCACGCCGTCACCTGGACGTGCGTCATCCTGCCACGCGTGACCCCGCCCCCCGCGATCGAGACCCATCCCGACGACGGCACCGGCGCGGCCCGCCCGGTGCTGGTGTGGCGCTTCCCCACGCCGCTGCGGTGCGTGTCGTCCGGGGTGCTGGGCGGCGGGCTCGGCGCCTGCGCCTGGGTGCTCAACGCGGAGGTGCACGAGCGGTACCACCTCGACCCGGCCCCACACCTGGCCCGCACCGCCGCTGCGCTCGGCCTGCGCGGCCCCGGCACCGGGCTGCTCACCGCTGCGGCCGTGCGCGCGTTCACGACGGGGGAGGACGGCGGCGCGACCTGCGTCGCGACGGTTGGGCTGACCGTTCCGACCTGGGCCGCCGCGCCCGACGGGGCCGCCCCCACCCGTCCCGGCACGATCAACCTGGTGTGCCGCGTCCCCGCCCCGCTCGACGACGCGGCGCTGGTCAACGCCGTCGTCACCGTGACCGAGGCGAAGGCCCAGGCGCTGGGGGAGGCCGGCGTCCCGGGGACGGGCACGGCGAGCGACGCCGTGGTGGTGCTGGCCGACCCGGGCGGGGGAGAGCCCTACGGCGGGCCCCGGTCGCGCTGGGGCGCCCGCCTGGCCCGGGCCGTGCACGCGGCGGTGCTGGCGGGTGCAGGGGCGTCAGCAAAGCCACTTTCCGGCAACGACGTTGCGTGAAAGTGGCTTTGCTGCAACCCGGGGGAGGGAGGGGTCAGCGGCCCGACAGGAGGGGTTGCGTCGGGTCCCACGCGTCGCCGCGGCGGCGGCGCGCCATGCCCGACAGCGCCTCGAGGACGACGCGGTTGGCCAGGTAGGCCGTCAGCTCCGCGTGGTCGTAGGGCGGGCTGACCTCGACGACGTCCATGCCGACGACGGGCAGCTCGTAGGCGATCCGGCGCACGGCGTCGAGCAGTTGGCGGGCGGTCAGCCCGCCCGGCTCCGGGGTGCCCGTGCCGGGGGCGTGGCCGGGGTCGCAGACGTCGATGTCGACGGAGAGGAACACCCCGTCGCAGTCGTCGGTCGCGATCGCGGACGCCTCGGTGAGGCACGTGTCCAGCCCGCGGGCGACGATCTCGGTCATCTCGTAGGACCGCATGCCCTGCTCGGCCATCCAGGCCAGGGTGTCCGGGCCCGGCCAGTACCCGCGCAGCCCGATCTGCAGGAACCGGTCCCCGCGCAGCGCCCCGGACTCGATCAGCCGCCGCATCGGCTGCCCGTGCCCGACGAGCGAGCCGAACTCGATGTCCCCGGTGTCGGCGTGCGCGTCGAAGTGGATCATCGACACGCGGCCGGCGCCCAGGTGCTGGGCGACGCCGGCGGCGTCCGGCCAGGCGATCGTGTGGTCCCCGCCCAGCACGAGCGGGACCGCCCCGGTGCGGGCGACGGCGTGCACGGCGGCCTGCAGGTCGCGCACCGAGCGCTCGGCGTCGCCGGAGAACATCTCCACGTCCCCGGCGTCCATGACGCCCTCCAGCCCGTCCACGCGCAGCGCCAGCGAGGGCCGCGACCCGTCGTGCGGCAGGTAGCAGGCCTGCCGCACGGCCTGCGGCCCGAACCGGGTGCCCGGCCGGTGCGACGTGCCGCCGTCGAACGGCGCCCCGAGGACGACGACGTGCGCGTCCGCGTAGGTCGCCGGGTCGGCCCAGTCGCAGCGCGGGACGCCGAGGAACGTGATGTCGGGCCCGAACTGCGTGCCGTACCGCGCCACTACTCGCCCACGTAGGACATGACGTGCTTGACCCGGGTGTAGTCCTCCATCGAGTACAGCGACAGGTCCTTGCCGTAGCCGGACTGCTTGAACCCGGCCGTGGTCGCGGGTCCAGACGCTGGCGGCGAGGCCGTAGTCGGTGTCGTTGGCCAGCCGGATCGCCTCGGCCTCGTCGACGAAGCCCTGCACGGTGATCACCGGCCCGAAGATCTCGGTGCGGACCAGCTCGTCGGCCGCGTGCAGGCCGTCGATCAGCGTCGGGGTGTAGAAGTAGCCCTCGCCCGACGCCGCCGACCCGCCCGTGACGACGGAGGCGTGCGACGGCGTGCGCTCCACCAGCCCGGACACGTGCGCGAGCTGGGTCGGGTTGTTGACCGGCGGGATGAACAGGTCGTCGGAGGAGTCCTCGTCGCGGGACAGGCGCACGCCCGCGGCCTGCTCGGCCAGCGCCGCGACGAGGTCGTCGCGGACGCTCTCGTGCACGAGGACCCGGGTGGCGGCGGTGCAGTCCTGCCCGGCGTTGAAGTACCCCGCGACCGCGATGCCCTCGGCGGCCGCGGCGAGGTCGGCGTCGGCGAACACGACACAGGGCGCCTTGCCGCCCAGCTCCAGGTGCGTGCGGGTGACGGTGGCCGCCGCCGCGGTCGCGACGGCCTTGCCCGCGCGCGTCGAGCCGGTGATCGAGACCATCGCCGGCGTCGGGTGCGAGGTGAGGGCGGCGCCGGTGGCGCGGTCGCCGCAGACGACGTTGAACACCCCGGCGGGGAGGATCTCGGCGAACAGCTCGGCCATGAGCACCGTGCTCGCCGGGGTGGTGTCGCTGGGCTTGAGGACGATCGTGTTGCCCGCGGCCAGCACCGGGGCGAACTTCCACACCGCCATCATCATCGGGTAGTTCCACGGCGCCACCGACCCGACGACGCCGACCGGCTCGCGCCGGATGCTCGACTGGAACCCGCGCATGTACTCGCCCGAGGCCCGGCCCTCCAGCAGGCGCGCGGCGCCCGCGAAGAACCGGATCTGGTCGACCATCGGCGGGATCTCCTCGCTCGTGGTCAGCCCGACCGGTTTGCCGGTGTTTCGCGCCTCCGCGGCCACGAGCCGCTCCGCCGCGGACTCGACGGCGTCGGCCATCGCCAGCAGCGCCGCCTGCCGTTCCCCGGGCGTGGTGCGCCGCCACTGCTCGAACGCGCCCGCGGCGGCCGCGCAGGCCGCGTCGACGTCGGGCTGCGTGGACAGCGGCGCCGACGCGTACACCTCGCCCGTCGCGGGGTCGACGACGTCGGTGAACCCGCCCTCGGCCGGGTCGGTGAACTCGCCGCCGATGAAGTTGCGGAGCCGGGTCTTCTCGGACATCGCGCCAGTCTCGTGACGCCGCGGCGCCCCGACAAGGTCCACCTCAGCGACGGGGCGGCGGTCCGTCGCCGGGCCCGTCGCCCGGACCGTCGCGCCGCGCGTCCGGGGGCGGGGGGCCCTTCTCGTCGAACAGCGCCCCCGGTCGGCGGGCGCCGCGCGGGGCGTCGTCGTCGAGGCGGGCCCGCACCGTCTCCGGGTCCTGCTGGGCGCGGGCGGTGTCGATGGGGGTGCGGTCGGGCGGCGCGGCCCGGGGCGGCCGTGGCGATGATCCCGGCCCCGACGACGACCCCGATGGCGGCCCGGGAGGGCGGCCGGGCGGCGGGCCCGACGGCGACCCGGGGCGGGGCCAGGACGCGCGCCGCGGCGGCTCCTGCCGCCCCCGGCGGCGCCGCGCGTCGAGCAGCAGCGCGGCCCCGCCGATGACGATCACGAGCAGCAGCCCGACCCCCAGCGCCAGCAGTCCCGCCGTTCCCCCGAACACGTACGCCATCCTCAGGCGGTGTCCGGGGGGACGCACAGGACCGGACGGGTGGAGATCTGCAGCAGTTTGTGGGCCACCGAGCCGAGCAGCGCGCCGCGCAGCGGGCTGTCGTTCCACGTGCCGACGACGATGACGGCGGCGTCGTGCTCGTCGGTGGCGGCGACGAGGGCCGGGGCGGGCTTGTCGTCGACCACCTCGACGAGCACGTCCACGCCTGCCTCCCGCGCGGCGGCCACGGCGGGCGCGACGACGCGCTCGCCCAGCTCGTCGAGCGCGGCGCGGGCCTGCCCGGCCTCCTCGCCCACGGAGCCGGGCGGGGCGATGCCGTGCACGAGCACGAGCGGCCCGCCGTAGCGGTCCGCCAGCTCGATCGCGATGGTCAGCGCCCGCTGGGCGCCGGGGGAGCGGTCGTATCCGAGGACGATGCCGGCCACGGGGTCAGGCCTCCAGGGGGTCCGGCGCCAGGCCGGGTCGTTCGCGCCAGTACTCCGGGTGGCCGATCCGCCATCCGATCATGAACAGGATACCGACGAGGAACACCGCGACCCCGATGACGAGCGGCGGCCCGAAGCCGAACCAGTCGGTGCCCGTGGACGACGCCGACGGGTCGTTGAGGTCGACGACCGAGCGGATCAGCAGCCAGATCAGCAGGCCCGCGCCGACGAGCGGGCCGACGCCGATGAACAGCAGGTTCGTCACGCTGCGGGTGAGCTGGCGCCGGTAGTAGACGGCGCACGCGATGCCGGTGAGCGAGTAGTAGAACGCGATGAGCAGCGACAGCGCGGTCAGCGAGTCGAGCAGGGCGTTCTCGCTGATCAGGCTGACCAGGACGTACCAGCCGATGGCGATCGCGGCGACGGTCCATGTCGAGACGTCGGGCGTGCGGAAGCGCGGGTGGATGTGGGCCAGCGGCCGCGGCAGGGCGGCGCGACGGGCCATGGACAGGCCCGTCCGGGACGCCGGGATGATCGTCGTCTGGGTGGACGCGAGCGCCGAGGTGGCGACGGAGACGAGCAGCACCCAGTCCCAGGGTCCGAGCACCTGCTCGCCGAGCAGGGCGAAGATCAGCTCGCCCTCGCCCTCGTTCTCCGCGAGGAAGTTCGGGCCGGCGAAGGAGACGACGGCGTAGGCGACGGCCAGGTAGGTCAGCAGCAGCACGACCGTCGACAGGATCCCGGCCCGGCCCGGCGCGGACGCCGAGTCGGTGGTCTCCTCGGTGAGGTTGACCGCCGACTCCCAGCCCCAGTAGACGAACACGCCCAGGAGCAGCCCGGCCGTCAGCGCCGCGCCGCCCTCGCCGAACGGGTTGAGCCAGCTCAGCGACGGGGTGACCGCGTCGAGGGGGCTGTCGCCGGCCACCGCGCGGCCGATCGCCACGATCGCGAAGATCAGCAGCGCGCCGACCTGGGCGAGGATCAGCACGTTCTGGAACCGGGCCGAGATCTCCGTGCCGAGCACGCAGAGCGCCGTCATCGCGACGATCACGACCACCGTCAGCGGGATCACCGCAGGGGTGTTCGCGGCGAGGTCGTCGAGCCCGACGGCGAGCAGCGTGAACCGCACGGCGGTGTCCGCGAGCGAGCCGATGACCAGCACGCCCGTCATCGCGATGGCCCAGCCGCCGATCCAGCCGAACCACGGCCCCATCGCCCGGGTGACCCAGGAGAACGTGGTGCCGCAGTCCTGGTCGGCGCGGTTGAGGTAGTAGAACGCCGAGGCGATGAGCAGCATCGGCACGAACGACGCGAGGAGCACGCCCGGCGCGTAGACGCCGACCAGCGCGACGATCGGGCCGATCACCGCCGCGAGCGAGTACGCGGGGGAGGTGGAGGCCAGACCGATCACGAGCGCGTCGAGGAAGGAGATCGCCCCGTGCTTGAGTTCCGCACCGGTCTCCGGTTCTGCCGTCACGCGATGTTTATGGCAGCGGAGACGTTCACCCACAAGAGCCACGCGGTTACCTTCTCGTTCCATGCGGATCCTGGTCGTCGGCGCGGGTGGGGTGGGCGGCTCGGTGGCGGCGATCGCGGCCCGTCGCGGGTTCGTCGAGGCGATGGTCGTGGCCGACTTCGACGCCGACCGCGCGCGGGCGGTGGTCGACCGCGTCGGCGACCCCCGGCTGACGGCCGCGTGCTGCGACGCCGCCGACGAGGCCGGGGTCGCGGCTCTGCTCGCCGAGCACCGCGTCGACGCGCTGCTCAACGCCACCGATCCGCGGTTCGTCATGCCGCTGTTCCGGGCCGCGCTGGCCGCGCGGGTGACCTACCTGGACATGGCGATGTCGATGTCGGTGCCGCACCCGACCGCGCCGTACAGCGAGCCGGGCGTCAAGCTCGGCGACGAGCAGTTCGCGCTGCAGGACGCGTTCGCCGGGGCGGGGGTGCTCGCGCTCGTCGGCATCGGGGTGGAGCCGGGCCTGTCCGACGTCTTCGCCCGCTATGCCGCGGACCACCTGTTCGCCTCGATCGACGAGCTCGGCGTCCGCGACGGCTCGGACCTCGTCGTGCCCGGCCGCGGGTTCGCCCCGGCGTTCTCGATCTGGACGCTGATCGAGGAGTGCCTCAACCCGCCCGTGGTGTGGGAGCGCGACCGGGGCTGGTTCACCACGCCCCCGTTCAGCGAGCCCGAGGTCTTCGAGTTCCCCGCCGGCATCGGCCCGCTGGAGTGCGTGAACGTCGAGCACGAGGAGGTGCTGCTGATGCCGCGCTGGGTCGACGCCCGGCGCGTGACGTTCAAGTACGGCCTCGGCGAGAAGGTCATCGGCGTGCTGCGGACGCTGCACGAGCTGGGGCTCGACTCGACCGTCCCCGTGCGGGTGGGCGACGTGCGGGTGTCCCCGCGCGAGGTCGTCGCGGCCTGCCTGCCCGACCCCGCCACGATCGGCCCGACGATGACCGGCCGCACCTGCGCGGGCCTGTGGGTGAGCGGCACCGGCGTCGACGGCGGGCCGCGGCAGGTCTACCTGCACCACGTCGTGGACAACGCGTGGTCCATGGCGGAGTACGGCTGCCAGGCCGTCGTGTGGCAGACCGCCGTCAACCCGGTGGTGGCGCTGGAGCTGCTCGCCTCGGGCGTCTGGTCGGGGGCCGGGGTGCTGGGCCCGGAGGCCTTCGACGCCGTCCCGTTCCTCGCGCTGCTCACCGAGTACGGCTCGCCGTGGGCGCTGCGGGAGGGCGGCTGAGCTCGACTGGCAGGGCCGGCCGGGGGCGCGCACCCTGGTGTCATGAACAACCTTCGCAACGATTCGCGACGGCGTCTCGACCTGCTGCACCGGGTGGCTGCGGTGCTCTTCGGGCTGGGGTTGTGGGTCTTCGGCGGGCTCGGGCTGGTGAACCGCCTGGAGTGGTTCACCACCAGCGGTACCCCGGTGCTCGGCCTGTCGTCTAACGGGCTGCTCTCGGCCGTCTCGCTGGTCGTCGGCACCGGGCTCATCGCGGCCGGCCTCCGCGGGGGGCGGCTCGCCTCCACGGTGCTCACCGTCGTCGGTGCGGCGTTCCTGCTCTCGGGTGTGGCGAACGTGCTCGTGCTGGAGACCCCGCTCAACCTGCTGGCGTTCCGCATGTCGAACGTCGTCTTCAGCCTGGTGTCGGGCGGGCTGCTGCTGGTCCTGGGCTCCTACGGCCGGTTCACCGGCCGCCTGCCCCGCGACAACCCCTACGCCGCGGAGCGGGCCACCACCGACGGCGGGCACCACCCGGACCCGACGCACTTCGACACCGCCGCCGACGCGCGGGCGGCCGCGGAGCTCGCCGCCGCCGAGCGCGCCGCCGCCGAGCACCGGGCCACCCCGGCCCAGGAGGCGCGCCTGCGCGCGCTGGCGACCGTCCGCCGCGCGGAGGACCGCGTCGCGGCGTGGCGCCGCGGCTGAGCGGGCGGCGTCAGCTGCCGGCGGCGACGTCCAGGGCGGGGTTCGCGTCGAAGAAACCCGCCGGCTTGAGCCAGAAGCTCACGGTGTCGGCGGGCATCACCGGCCAGTCCTCCACCCGCGGCACGTGGTGGATGCCGAATATGTACCAGAGCACGACGTCGGTGTCCTCGACCGGGCGGCCCGCGGCGGTCCAGACGGGCAGGCCGGTGTCGTGCTCGGACTGGTTGACGAACTCCCCGCACGGCCAGCGTTCCTCGGCGTGGAACGGGGTCACCCACAGCTGGTGCCCGATCGCCTGCGCCCGCCGGAACACCGGCGAGGACGGGTCGAGCATCGCCGGCACCGTCGCGCCCGGCACCAGCTTGTAGGCCACGGGC
>JAPLAT010000348.1 GCA_026393175.1 Pseudonocardiales bacterium | reverse complement strand
GCCCGCGGGTACTTGTAGGCCGCCATCCGCTCCTTGGCGAACGCGATCAGCTCCTCCTCCGTCGCGGTCCGCCCGGGCCGCAGGCTCACGAACGCCTTGACCGTCTCGCCCCGGTACTCGTCCGGCACGCCGACGACCGCGGCCTCGCGCACCGCCTCGTGCTCGTAGAGGACGTCCTCGACCTCCCGCGGCCAGACCTTGTAGCCGCCCGCGTTGATCTGGTCCTTCTTCCGGTCGACGATGTAGAACCAGCCCTGGGCGTCCATGTAGCCGACGTCGCCGGTGTGCAGCGCGCCCCCGGGGATCGCCCGCTCCGTCTCCTCGGGCTTGCCCCAGTAGCCGGCGACGACCTGCGGCCCGGTGGTGACGATCTCGCCGATCTCGCCGGGCGGGAGGTCCTGCCCGTCGTCGCCGACGATCCGCACGACCGTGTTGTAGATCGGCACCCCGACGCTGAGCGCCCCGGACGCCTCGTCCACCGGCCCCTCCACGCCCAGCGGCGTGCCGTGGCTCGGCGAGGTCGTCTCGGTGAGGCCGTAGACGTTGTGGATGTAGTGCCCGAACGTCGACGAGAACGCCTTGACCGTCGACGGCGGGATCGGCGCGCCGCCGGAGAGGATCGTCGACAGCGACTCCAGGGCCGAGGCCTCGGCGTTGGGCGCGTTCATCAGTGCGATGAACACCGTGATCGAGCCGACCGTGAACGTCGGCCGGTGCTCGCGGATCACGTCGATGCCCAGCGACGGCTCGAACCGGTGGAACAGCACCAGCGGCGCCCCCAGCAGCAGCGAGACCGTGATGTGCGCGATCAGCCCGGTGATGTGGAACAGCGGGGCCACGCCGAGCACGACGTCGTCGCCCGTGAGCCCGGCCCACTGCCGGTAGGCGCAGGAGTTGAACACGACGTTGCCGTGCGTGTTCATGGCGCCCTTGGGCGGGCCGGTCGTGCCGGAGGTGTAGGTGAGGAAGGCCGTGTCGGCCGTCCCGAACGACACCGGGGGAGGGGACTGTCCCCGGAAGCGCTCCAGCACCGCGGCGAGGTCCTCGGTGCCGTCGGGCACGTCGCCGGGGCCCTCGCCGGGGAAGGCCCTGGCGTCGTCGCGGGTCTGGTGCTCCCGCTCCGATGTCGTCAGCACCCGCCGCACGGACGTGCCGCCCACGACCGACGCCGCCACGTCGCGGTACAGCGACCGCAGGCAGACCAGCACCGAGGCGCCGGAGTCGCGCAGCAGCAGGTCAAGCTCCCGCTCGCGGTTCATCGGGTTGATCGAGACGGCGATGCCGCCGGCCTTCCACGTGCCGAGCAGCCCGATCACGAACTGCGGCACGTTCTGCAGGTACAGCGCCACCCGGTCGCCGTGGGCGAAGCCGCCCTCCCGCAGCGCGACGGCGAACGCGTCGGACAGGCCGTCGAGCTCGCGGTAGGTGATCGCGCCGTCGAAGTAGCGGATCGCGTCGCCGTCGGGGACCCGGGCGGCCGTGGCCCGGAACATCGCCAGCGCGTCGCCGAACTCGGGGGTGATGTCGTGGGGCTGCCCCTCGCCGTAGAGGTGCAGCCACGGCCGCTCCCCGTACACGCCCGTCATCGGATCGCGACGGGGTTCACCGGGGCCCCGGTGCCGTTGACGACCTTCAGCGGGGCGGCGACGTAGAGGAAGGTCCAGCGGCCGTCCTCGGCGCAGGCGTCGGCGAGCTCCTCGAACCAGGCGATCTCGGTGAGCGCGACGCCGAGGTTGCGCATGAGGGCGTTGTGCAGGGGCAGCGCGACGCCGGTCTCCGGCTCGTAGGTCACCTCGTTGGCGATGGTGTCGGTGACGAGGTTGGGGATCTCGCGGGTCTGGAACCACTCGACGAGCTCGCGGGAGTAGGTCAGGCCGGGCTCGTTGAACCCGTCGTAGAACTGCTCCTTGTCGTTGAGCTCGTACCAGTACTTCATGAAGCCGGTGCGGATGCAGAGGATGTCGTGCGGCTCGATGGTGACGCCCTGCGCGGCCGCGGCCTCCTCCAGGTCGACGTGGGTGAACGTCTCGCCCTTGTCCAGCCACGGCTTCCCGCGGTGGCGCGCCATGTCGATGAGCACGCCGCGCCCGACGACGCCCTTCTCCGCGATGGGCAGCACGGAGGCCTTCTGCATCGCGTCGACGGTGCTGCGGGCGTCGTAGCCGTTCCAGAGCTTGCCGTCGTACCAGACGTGCCCGAGCGCGTCGTACTGCGTGGAGCCCTGCAGGAAGATCAGCGCGGTGTCGTCGGCGTAGTGCAGGCCGCCGGGGAACGCCGGGGCGCCCTCGCCGTCCCACGTGCCCTCGTCCATCACGTTCTGGCGCTTGATGCCCTCGCGGCCGGGCCACAGCGGGTCGCCGGGGCCGTCGGAGCGGCCCATCTGGATCTGCAGGGTGAAGGTGTCACCGGTGCGGATGTGCTGCGCGCCGCGCAGGACCTCCTTGGCGTCGAGGTAGTTCAGGCAGCCCAGCTCGTCGTCGGGCCCCCACTTGCCCCAGTTGGTCGGGGCGTCGGCACCCAGGAGGTCGGCCATCGCGGGAGCGTCGGTCATGGTTCTCCACCTCGTCGTCGTCGACGTGCATCGGTCCGTCGACGATCGTTGTGTCGACCGTCACGCTGTGCAACTCGGGGCGGAGCGCCGTCCCGTAGGGTGGACCGAGGGTGCCCGGGGGCGGGGCCACGGTGCCGTCGGCGGTCGCCCCGACGGGGTGACGGTGCTCGACGAGCGGTCACGCTCCGACGAGGTGGCTGGTCAAGGGCCGTCCGTCCCGCGAAAAGGACCACTTACCGCGGCGTAGCGTCTTGACTCGGTGCGCCTGTCAGGTCACTCTTAGGTCTCGATGGTGTCCTCGGATACCCATCTCGACAGCGGCTGCCCGAGCAGCTAGACTGCCTCTTTGCGCTGCCTTCGTCCATCCTGCGCGCAACGAGGTTCTGCTCCGGCGGGATCCCGGGGTTCGCGGGGTGTGGCGACGGCCGCGCACTGACAACAGACGGCGTGCCCCCGGTCTTCCCCGCCCCACCGCACACCCGACCGCTCGACCCGGACTCCCGCCCGGGTGGTGCGATCAGCACGGTAGCGCGCGTGGCCCGGAGCACGCCAGACGAGAGCGCAGTTCCGGAAGGACGCATCTTGGCATCGCCGCACGCCACCAAGACCCCCGCGACCACCTCGGACCACCTGAATCTCCCTGGTTCCCCGACACGCGTCTCCTTCGCGAAGATCGCGGAGCCGCTCCGGGTGCCCGACCTGCTCGACCTCCAGACCCAGTCCTTCGAGTGGCTGGTCGGTGACGAGGCGTGGTTCCAGCGGCGGATCGATGCCGGTGACGAGAACCCGGTCGGAGGTCTCGAGGAGATCCTCACCGAGATCTCGCCGATCGAGGACTTCTCCGGGTCGATGTCGCTGTCCTTCTCCGACCCTCGCTTCGACGAGGTGAAGGCCTCGGAGGAGGAGTGCAAGGACAAGGACATGACCTACGCGGCTCCGCTGTTCGTCACCGCGGAGTTCACGAACAACACCACCGGTGAGATCAAGAGCCAGACCGTCTTCATGGGCGACTTCCCCGTGATGACGACCAAGGGCACCTTCATCATCAACGGCACCGAGCGCGTCGTCGTCTCGCAGCTGGTCCGGTCGCCCGGCGTGTACTTCGACAGCGCCATCGAAAAGTCGACCGACAAGGACGTCTTCTCCGTCAAGATCATCCCGAGCCGGGGTGCGTGGCTGGAGTTCGACGTCGACAAGCGCGACACCGTCGGCGTCCGCATCGACCGCAAGCGCCGCCAGCCGGTCACCGTGCTGCTCAAGGCGCTGGGCTGGGACGCGGAGCAGATCTCGAAGCGCTTCGGCTTCTCGGAGACGATGCTCGCCACCCTGGAGAAGGACCACACGGCCGGCCAGGACGAGGCGCTGCTCGACATCTACCGCAAGCTGCGCCCGGGCGAGCCGCCCACCCGCGAGAGCGCGCAGACGCTCCTGGAGAACCTGTTCTTCAAGGACAAGCGCTACGACCTCGCGAAGGTGGGCCGGTACAAGGCCAACAAGAAGCTCGGTCTGCGCATCGACAACTCGGTAGGCACGCTGACCGAGGAGGACATCGCCACCACCATCGAGTACCTCGTCCGGCTGCACGCCGGCGACACCTCGATGGTCGTCGGGGCCGACGAGAACGGCGAGAACGGGATCGAGATCCCGGTCGAGACCGACGACATCGACCACTTCGGCAACCGGCGCCTGCGCACGGTCGGCGAGCTGATCCAGAACCAGATCCGCGTGGGCCTGTCCCGCATGGAGCGCGTCGTCCGCGAGCGGATGACCACCCAGGACGTCGAGGCCATCACGCCGCAGACCCTGATCAACATCCGCCCCGTCGTGGCGGCGATCAAGGAGTTCTTCGGCACCTCGCAGCTCTCCCAGTTCATGGACCAGACCAACCCGCTCGCGGGCCTGACCCACAAGCGCCGCCTGTCGGCGCTGGGTCCGGGCGGTCTGTCCCGGGAGCGCGCGGGCATGGAGGTCCGCGACGTCCACCACAGCCACTACGGCCGCATGTGCCCGATCGAGACCCCGGAGGGCCCGAACATCGGCCTGATCGGGTCGCTGGCGAGCTTCGCGCGCGTCAACCCGTTCGGCTTCATCGAGACGCCCTACCGCAAGGTCGTCGACGGTGTCGTCACCGAGCAGATCGACTACCTGACCGCCGACGAGGAGGACCGCTTCGTCGTCGCGCAGGCCAACGCGCCGCTCAACCCGGACGGGTCGTTCCAGGAGGAGCGCGTCCTCGTCCGCCGCAAGGGCGGCGAGGTCGACTACATCTCCCCGAAGGGCGTCGAGTACATCGACGTCTCGCCGCGGCAGATGGTCTCGGTCGCCACGGCGATGATCCCGTTCCTCGAGCACGACGACGCGAACCGCGCCCTGATGGGCGCGAACATGCAGCGCCAGTCCGTGCCGCTGCTCCGCTCGGACTCGCCGCTCGTCGGCACCGGCATGGAGCTGCGCGCCGCGGTCGACGCGGGCGACGTGGTCGTGGCCGAGAAGTCCGGTGTGGTCGAGGAGCTGTGCGCCGACTACATCACGGTGATGGCCGACGACGGCACCCGCCGCACGTACCGGCTGCACAAGTTCCGGCGCTCGAACCAGGGCACCTGCACCAACCAGAAGCCGATCGTGGCCGAGGGCGACCGGGTCGAGACCGGCCAGGTGCTGGCCGACGGCCCGTGCACCGAGAACGGCGAGATGGCCCTGGGCAAGAACCTGCTCGTGGCGATCATGCCGTGGGAGGGCCACAACTACGAGGACGCGATCATCCTCTCCCAGCGTCTCGTGCGCGACGACGTGCTCACCTCGATCCACATCGAGGAGCACGAGATCGACGCCCGCGACACCAAGCTGGGCGCGGAGGAGATCACCCGGGACATCCCGAACGTCTCCGAGGAGGTCCTGGCCGACCTCGACGAGCGCGGCATCATCCGGATCGGCGCCGAGGTCCAGCCCGGCGACATCCTGGTCGGCAAGGTCACGCCCAAGGGCGAGACCGAGCTGACCCCGGAGGAGCGCCTGCTCCGCGCGATCTTCGGTGAGAAGGCGCGCGAGGTCCGCGACACCTCGCTGAAGGTGCCGCACGGCGAGACCGGCAAGGTCATCGGCATCCGGGTCTTCTCCCGCGACGACGAGGACGAGCTCGCGCCGGGCGTCAACGAGCTGGTGCGGGTCTACGTGGCCCAGAAGCGCAAGATCCAGGACGGCGACAAGCTCGCCGGCCGCCACGGCAACAAGGGCGTCATCGGCAAGATCCTCCCCGAGGAGGACATGCCGTTCCT
>JAPLAT010000461.1 GCA_026393175.1 Pseudonocardiales bacterium | reverse complement strand
GATCGCCGAGGACGCCCGGCTCACCGACGGGCACCTGCGGCTGGGTGTCGGTGCGGGTGACCACGCGGCGATCATCTGGCCGATCCTGTGCGGGATGGCCAAGGCCAAGTACTACCTGCTCACCGCCGAGTTCATCGACGGCAAGGAGGCCGAGCGGATCGGGCTCGTGTCGCTGTGCCGGCCGGTGGCGGAGGTGCTGCCCACCGCGCTGTCCGTCGCGGCGAAGCTGGCCGCGGGTCCGCAGCACGCGCTGCGCTGGACGAAGCGCTCGCTGAACCTGTGGATCCGCGACGCCAGCCCGATCTTCGAGGCCTCCCTCGCCTACGAGATGCTCAACTTCTTCGACGACGACGTGCTCGAGGGCGCCACGGCGATCAAGGAGAAGCGGGCGCCCAAGTTCCCCTCGGCGTCCGGCGGCTGACCGCGATCCGGCCGGCTCGCGTCACGTGAGCCGGCCGGTGCGGAGACGGTCTCCCTGCCGGTCCCCCCTCCGGGCCGGCAGAGGGCCGTCAGCTCTCGAAGTGGCGGTGGTGCTGCTCACGCAGCACGTTCTTCTGGATCTTGCCGGTCGCGGTGCGGGGCATCTCGTCGGCGAACAGCACCGCCTTGGGCACCTTGAACCCCGACAGCCTGCTCCGGGCTGCGGTGAGCACCTCCTCCTCGGTGAGCTGCACACCGGGCTTGGGCGTGACGATCGCGGCGATCGCCTCGGACCACCGCTCGTGCGGGAGCCCCACGACGACGACCTCCTGGATCCGGGGCTCGGCCTCGTAGAGCGCCTTCTCCACCTCGATGGACGCCACGTTCTCGCCGCCGGTCTTGATCACGTCCTTCTTGCGGTCGGCGAACCACAGCAGACCGTCGGCGTCGAACCGGCCGACGTCGCCGGAGTGGAACCAGCCGTGTGCGAACGCCTCGGTGGTGGCCTCGGTGTTGCGCAGGTAGCCCTCCATCGCGTGCGGGCCGCGGTAGACGATCTCGCCGGTCTCGCCGGCGGGCAGCAGGTTGCCCTCGTCGTCCATGATCCCGACCTGGACGTTGGGCACCGGCAGCCCGACCGAACCGGCGTGGCTGAGCTGGTACTCCGGCGGGAACACCGTGGTGATCGGGTTCATCTCGGTCTGCCCGAAGCCGAGCGCGAAGTCGCAGCCGAACACCTCCATCGCCCGGCGCAGGTCGGTGTCGGGCATCGGGGCCATCGCGTAGAGGGCCAGCCGCAACGTCGACAGGTCGCGCTTGTCGATGTCGGGGTGGTCCATCATCATCCGGTACATCATCGGCAGCCCGAAGATCTGGGTGATCCGCTCGGACTCGATCGTGGCCAGAAGCGCGGCCGGGTCGAACGCGCGCATCAGCACGAGCGTGCAACCCATGTAGAGCAGGCCCGTGGTGAATCCGTTGAGCTGCGCGGTGTGGAACAGCGGCATCATCGCCACCGACCGTTCCTTGCCGTCGATACCCAGCACCAGCGGGGCGTTGAGCGACTCGATGTAGACCGCGACGTGGCTGCTGACCACGCCCTTGGGGGCGGAGGTGGTGCCGCTGGTATAGAGGTAGCTGATCGGGTCCCGGTCGCCGACCAGGCACTCCGGCTCGCCGGTCCCGGCGTCCCCGACGAACGTGGCCAGATCCCGCCAGGTGCCCGTCGACCCGGCGGCCCAGTCGGCCCCGGTGCCGGGGGCCACGACCACGTCGACGACACCGGTGCCCTCGGTGAGTCGCAACGCACCGTCGACGAGCCCGGCGAGCTGGCTCTCCACCACCACGCCGCGAGCCCGGGAGTGCTCCAGGACGTAGGAGACCTCGGAGGGCCCCCATGCGAGGTTCACCGGCACGCAGACGACGCCGGTCTTGGCACAGGCGTAGTAGGTCGCGAGGAACTCCGCGCTGTTGCCGCTGGCCAGCGCGAGCACGTCGCCGCGCCGGTAGCCGGCGGCCAGCAGCGCGTGGGCCAGCCGGTTGACCTCCGCGTTGAGCTGCGCGTAGGTGAAACGGCGGGCGCCGTCGACGACCGCCTCGCTGTCGGGATTGCGCCATGCGCTGCGGGTCAGCATGTCGCCGACGTTGACCCGGGTGACGAGGTTGGCGTGCAGGTCGTGGTCGATGGTCACGGTTCCTCCGAAGGGGTGCGGTCGGGCCCGGTGTCGGCGGCTCAGGATGCGGGCACGAAACGGACCAGCCCGATGTCGCCCACGCGCTCGAACGCGGCACGCACGGCCATCCCGGGGACGACGGATGCGGGGTCGCAGTGCTCGACGGTGGACAGCATCTGCGGGCCCTCGGCCAGCCGCACGATCACCACCGGGTAGGGCGCGGCCCGCGGCAGGTCGTTCCACGGGGGCCGACTGACGACCGCGGCGACCACGACCGTGGCCTCGCCGGAGACGTCGGTCCAGCGCAGCTGCGCGGAGTGGCAGCGCGGGCAGAACGGGCGAGGGTAGTGGAACAGCAGGTCGCACGCGGTGCACTGACGCACCGCGAGCCTGCCCTGGGCCGCGGCCTCGAAGTGGCCGCGGTTGACCTCGTCGACGCGCGGCAGGACCTCGGGGTCGGCCAGGCCGTCCAGGTAGGTGGTCACGAGCCCTCCAGTACGACGGTGACATGGCTGCACAACATGGATCCGTAGGCGTGCACGACGGCCCGGTCGGCGCGGTCGACCTGGATGCCGGCGGCTCGGCCGGACATCTGCTGGTAGGCCTCCAGGACTCCGCAGATGCCCGAGGCGGTGCCGGAGTGCCCGAACCGCAGCAGGCCGCCGTTGGTGTTCACCGGCAGCCGTCCGCCCGGCCGGGTGGCGCCCTCGCGGTAGAGCTCGACCGCCTTGCCGCGCTCGGCCAGGCCCAGCTCCTCGATCAGCATCAGCGGGTTGGAGCTGAACGCGTCGTAGAGCTGTGCGAGGTCCACGTCGGCGGGCCCGAAGCCGGCCTCGGCGAACGCCTTCGCCCCGGAGCGGACCGCCCCGGTGCTCGACAGGTCGGGCATCGAGGTGAGGAAGCCGTGGGTGTGGCCCTCGCCGACGCCCACCACGTGCACCGGACGGTGCCGAAGGCCGGCCGCCCGCTCGGGTGCGACCAGCACGAACGCGCCGCCGCCCTCACACGGGATCGAGCAGTCGAGGTAGCCGAAGGGCCCCGCGATGTGCCGGGCCTCCAGTACCTGGGCCACGGTGAACGGTCCCGCGCCCGCCCCGATCGCCGTCGGGTGCCCGACGGCCCACTCCTGCTGGGCCGCCACCGCCTCGGCGAACACCTCCCGGCCCTGCCCCGTCTCGTCGAGCCAGGACTGGGCGATCAGCCCGTACAGGGTGGGGATCGACGGTGCGTAGGGCAGCTCGTAGTCCGGGTGGCAGGTCATCGTCATCAGGTTGCGGCCAACGTCGCGGATCGGCGGGAACACCCCGGCGGACACGCACAGCACCGCCGAGCACTGCCCGCTCTGGATGGCGCGGGTGGCGACGCCGAGCATCGCCAGGTGGCTGCCGCCCCCGAGTTGCACGCCGAGCTGCAGGCTGAGGTTGTGCAGCCCGAGCGAGTCCTGGATCTCCTCGGACAAGAAGGTGTGTTCGACGGACTCGCCCATCATCGAGCCGACGCACAGCAGGCCGTCGATGTCGTCGGGTGCCATGCCGGCGTCGCGCAGGGCCGCGACGGCGGACTCGAGGTGCAGGCCGAGGAACGGGCGGTCGAGCCGGCCCGGGGTGACTTCGGCGAAGCCGGCCAGTGTGGCGAGCGGGTCAGACATGGCTGCAGACGTTAGCAGTGACTAACATCGCTGACCACCGGCTGCGGTGTGCGGTGCGGGTTCGGATACCGTGACGCCGGTGAGCCTGCCTGCCCAGCCGGGCGCCGTCCCGGCCCCCGCGGAGTCCCCCGACGGCGCCGCGCCGCTGTTCAGCATCGAGTTCGGGAAGATGCTGTGCATGGGGTGTAGGCCAGCCGGCCGGTGCCGCTTCGGCCTGGTGCTGCGCCGCGGCGAGAACGGGGCGGTCGAGGGCACGGCCCGGTTCTCCGCCGAGCACGAGGGCGCGGGTGGCGTCGTGCACGGCGGCTCGGTGATGGGCGCGCTCGACGAGGCGTGCGGCGCGGTACCGATCGCGGCGGCCGTCCTGTCGGTGACCGCCGAGATGAACGTGGCGTTCCGGCGTCCCGTCCCGCTGGATCGCGAGCTGGACGTGCGGGCCTGGCCCGAGTCCCGTGACGAGCGCGGGCACTGGATCATCCACGCCGAGCTGTACCTGCCCGGTGACGACCGGCCGCTCTGCCACGCCCGGGCCCGGTTCGTCGAGCGCGACCCGGACAAGCACTACGGACGGTTCAAGGAGTGGCTCGACGGTCGGGAGAACGCCGCGGGCTGAGCCCGGCCGCCGGCTCAGTTGACCCCCCGGTCCTTCCCGGCCCAGTACGGTGCCCGCAGCTCGCGCTTGAGGATCTTCCCCGCGCCCGACTTGGGCAGGGCCTCGGCCCGGAAGTCCACGCTGCGGGGCACCTTGAAGCCGCCGAGCCTGGTCCGGCAGTGTGCGACGAGGTCCTCGACCGCGGGCTCCGTGCCGGGCCGCGGCACGACGACGGCGTGCACGCGCTCGCCCCAGGAGTCGTCCGGAACGCCGATGACGGCCGCTTCCAGGACGTCCGGATGGGTGTAGAGCACGTTCTCGACCTCGGCCGAGTACACGTTCTCCCCACACGAGATGATCATGTCCTTGACGCGGTCGACGATGAAGACGTATCCCTGCTCGTCGGCCCACGCCGCGTCGCCACTGTGGTACCAGCCCTCGGCGTCGAGCGCGGCCGCCGTCTCCTCCGGTCGGTTGAGGTAGCCCACCATGATGTTCGGGCCCCGGGCCCAGATCTCGCCGACCTCCCCCGGTGCGGCCCGGGTCCCGTCCTCGCGCCGGATCTCGACCTGCACCCCGATCACCGGCGCCCCCGCCGACCGCAACCGGCCCGCGAACGGCTGCTCGCCCGCCGCCCCGCGCCGGTGGTCCTCCGGGGTGCACTGGGTGAGCAGCGGCGCCGCCTCGGTCATCCCGTAGAGCTGGCTGAACTCACACGGCAACAGCTTCATCGCGGCCTGCTGGAGCTGGTCGGGCATCGGTGAGGCGCCGTAGAGCAGCAGTCGCAGGCTGGACAGGTCGCGGTCGGCCGTCCCGGGGTGGTTCACGAACATGTTGATCATCGACGGCACGATGAGCAGCAGGGACACCCGCTCGCGCTCGATCACCCGCCCCACCAGGTCGGCGTCGAAGCCGGGGACGAAGACGTGCACCCCGCCGATCCACGTCACCGCATAGGTCTGTGACCCGTCGGCGAGGTGGAACATCGGCCCGGCGTGCAGGTAGCGCTCGTCCGGGGTGTGCCGGATGGCGAGCAGCGCGTGCTTCGCGTTCGCGACCAGGTTGCGGTGGCTGAGCAGCACGCCCTTGGGCCGCCCGGTCGTGCCGCCGGTGTAGAAGATGCCGGCGATGTCCTCGGGGCCCGGGTTCACCGGGGTCGCCGGCGCGTGGGTGACCAGCACGTCGTGGGAGGCCATGCCGTCCGGCGCGGGCCCGGAGCCCATGTGCACGAGCGTGGTGAGCGTCGGGCACCGGTCGAGCAGCGAGCGCCCCACCTCGAGGTGCATGTCGTCCACGGCCAGTGCCACGGTGCCGCAGTCGTCGACGATGAAGGCGAGCTCCTCCTCGCTGAGCCGGAAGTTGAGGTCGTTGAGGATGGCGCCGATGGCCGGCACGCCCAGCCAGTACTCCAGGTGCCGGTGCCCGTTCAGGGCCAGCACGCCGACCACGTCGCCGGTGCCGATGCCGAGTGACTGCAGCCCGCCGCCGAGCGCGTCGACCCGCTCGGCCAAGGTGGTGTAGTCGAACCTGATGTCGCCGTCGACGACCGCGGTGCGGTCGCCCGCGACGAGTGCGGCCCGCTCCAGCGCCCAGCGCAGGGATTCGGTCATGGAAGAGCCTCCAGGCAGTGGGGTGGCGGGTGTCACGATGGGCGAGGCAAGGCGCGGTGCACAGGTCCGATCGGGTGGCACGAGCGGGGATCGGCCGATTTTTCGGTGTAATGATTATGCGGTGATGATGCGGTCAGGGGGACGGTGAGGTTCTCCCCACCGGCACCGCCCGCGGGGAGCCGGCCGGTCCACCGAGCCGGTCGGTGCCGTGGAGCGACATCATCGAATGCACACGCCGGGCGGCCGACCGGACGGACGACGAGCGCAGGGAGACGACGATGCCAGGTGTGGACGGACGGGTGGCCGTCGTGACCGGGGCCGGTCGCGGCCTCGGCCGCAGCCACGCCCTGCGGCTGGCCGCAGGCGGTGCACAGGTACTGGTGAACGATCCGGGGGTGGGTCGCGAGGGGGGTGGCGGCGACAGCAGCCCCGCGCAGGACGTGGTCGCGGAGATCACCGCGGCCGGTGGGGTCGCGGTGGCGGACCACCACGACATCTCCACCGACGACGGTGCCCGGGCAGCGGTCGCCGCCGCGGTGGAGGCGTTCGGCGGCGTGCACGTCGTGGTGAACAACGCCGGCATCCTGCGGGACACGACGTTCCACAAGATGACCACCGAGCAGTGGCAGGCCGTGATCCGGGTGCACCTCGACGGCACGGCGTTCGTCACCAGGGCGGCCTGGCCGCACCTGCGCGAGCAGCGCTACGGACGGGTGGTGATGACCACCTCGGGCGCCGGCCTGTTCGGCAACTTCGGGCAGGCCAACTACGCCGCGGCGAAGCTCGGCGTCGTCGGCCTCATGCACACCCTCGCGCTCGAGGGCGCGCGCTACGGCATCCGCGTCAACTCGGTCGCCCCGGTCGCGCTGACCCGGATGACCGACGGGTTGCTCGACGCCTCCACCGACCTCGACCCGGCCTGGGTGTCGGCGGCGGTGGGCTGGCTGTGCACCGAGGAGTGCGACCTCACCGCGGAGATCGTGCGGGTCAACGGGCCGCACTTCAGCCGGGTGCGGCTCGTGGAGTCGCTCGGGGTGGACTTCGCCGAGCCGCCGACGGACGAGGCACTGGCCGATCGCTGGGCCGCGATCGCCGACATGGCCGGCGCGAAGCAGGGCGAGGCCGCCGTGGCCGTCGCCCGCCGGGCCGGATCGTCCTGACGGCCCACGGGCACGAGGCCGTCGGCCCCCGTCACGCCTCTCCATCAGGCACCAGGGCGATCTTGACCACGCCGTCGCGACGGGAGCCGAACAGCTCGTACGCCTCGTCGGTGGCCGAGAGCGGCATCCGGTGGGTGAACAGTTGCGACAGGTCCGTCGAGCCGTGCTCGGCGAGCGCGAAGAGCCGGCGCAGGCGGTCGCTCCCCGCCGGGCAGAGGCTGGTGACGATCTTGCGCTGGTAGAACCCGAGTCCGACCGGGACGTCGAGGCTGCGGTGCGCCGCGTAGACCCCGACGCTGGACACGGTGCCGTCCAGGCGGGTGCACTCCAGCGCCGCGGCGAAGGTCTCCTGCCGGCCGAGCGCCTCGATCGCGACGTCCACGCCGCGCTTGCCGGTCAGCTCCCGGATGCGGGCCACCGCGCCCTCGGGCTCGACCACGACGTTGGCCCCGAGCCGCAGCGCCAGCTCGGCCCGCTCCGGCACCCCCTCCACCGCGATCACGAGCCCCGCACCGTGCAGCCGGGCGCCCGCGGTGGCGCAGAGCCCGACGGGCCCCTGGGCGAAGATCGCGACCGTGTCGCCGGTCTCCACGTTCGCGCGCTCGACCGCGGAGAACCCGGTGGACATCACGTCGCCCGCCAGCAGGGCGCGCTCGTCGGACAGGCCCTCGGGCACCTTGGCCATGTTGATGGTCGCGCGCGGCACGACGAAGTGGTCGCCCTGGCAGCCGGCCAGGGCGTTGGAGATGCCCGGCACCCTGCCCAGGACCAGGCAGGCCTGCAGCTGCCCGCGCAGGCAGTTGCCGCACTCGCCGCAGCCGACCACGCAGGACGCGACCACGCGGTCGCCGACGGAGAACCCGCGGACGTTGGCGCCGAGCGCGACGACGGTGCCGACCGCCTCGTGGCCCATCCCGACCTGCTCGGCACCGCGGGGCATCGGGAACTCCTGCAGGAAGTGCAGGTCCGAGCCGCAGACGGTGGCGAGCCGGGTGCGCAGCACGGCCTCCTCCGGCCCCGGTTCCGGCGTGGGCGCCTCCCGCAGCTCGAGCTTGCCCATGCCGGTCTTCGACCAGGTCCGGTTGATCGTCGGGGTGGTCATCGTCGTCCTCCGCCTCGTCTGCGCATCGACCACATCTGTGGTGCCCGCTCGGTCTGTACCGCCGTGTCCCAGCCGACCGCGGGCGGGCCGGTCTCCAACCGGAAGCTGCGCACCGCCGCCCTGGCCAGCGCCGGGTCCTTGGCCACGCCGGCGGCGAACTCCATCGCGCGGGCCTCGACGGCGTCGTCGTCCACGGACTCCCACGCCAGGCCGAGCGCGACGGCCCGCTCACCGTCGATCTCCGCCCCGCCCAGCGCCATCGCGGCCGCGGCCTCGCGCCCCGCCAGCCGCGACAGCAGCACGAAGTGCCCGCCACCGGGGTGCAGCCCGATCCGCAGGAACCCCGACATCAGCCGGGCGTTCCCGGCGACCACGCGCATGTCCGTGGCCAGGGCCAGGTTCATCCCCGCACCGACGGCGGCGCCCCGGACCGCGGCGATGGTGAACGCCCGGACCCGGCCGACCCGGGTGAAGGACTCGTAGACGACCGACAGCCCGGTGTAGGTGGCGTCGTCGGCCGGATCGGCGCCCGCACCGGCCAGGGTGCCGGTGTGCGCCCCGGCGCAGAACCGGCCGTCGGCGCCGCGGATCACCAGCGCCCCGACGCTGTCGTCCGCGTCGACCCGCTCCAGGGCCGCCACCATCTCGCCCGCCATCTGGGGCGTCAGCGCGTTGCGCCGCTCCGGTGCGTTCAGCGTCAGGACCGCGACACCGTCGCCGACCTCGAGATCTACCTCCACCGTTCCTCCTGTGTCCTGTCGGTCATTCCGCGACCACGCCGGCCGCGATCAGCTCGTCGATCTGCTCGCCGGTCATCTCCAGCCCACCCAGCACCTCCCTGGTGTGCGCCCCTGGCCGGGTCACGACCGGACCCGCGGTGGTGACCCAGCCGCTCATCCGCGGGACCGGCCCGACCTGGCCGGGTGCGGGCAGTACCCCTCGCCGGTGTGCGGTGGCGAAGGCGTCGGGGAGCGACCGGACCGGTGCCACCGCGGTGTCGACCGCGCCGAGCCGGTCCAGCCAGGTGTCCAGCGGGGCCTCGGCGAAGGTCGCGGTGAACACCGTGCGCATCTCGTCCCACCGGGTCGGGTCGTTCTGCAGCGCGATCAGCTCGGGCCGGCCGAGCGCCGTGCAGAGGTTCGCGAAGAACTTCGGCTCCAGCGCGCCGACCGAGATCCACCGGTCGTCGGAGGTGCGGTAGCAGTCGTAGAAGGGCACCGCGCCGGAGAGCAGCCCACCGCCCCACGACGGGTCGGGTGCCCCGGCGTCGACCCAGGCGGGAACCACCTGCAGCAGGCTCAGCAGGCCCTCGTACATCGACACGTCGACGTGGGTGCCGCGGCCGGTGCTCGCCCGGCCGGTCAGCCCGGCGAGGATGCCGAACGCGGCGAGCAGCCCGCCGGCGGCGTAGTCGGCGGCCATGTTCAGCGGGATCCCGGGACGCTGGCCGGCCCGGGTGGTGGCCGAGAGGAGCCCGGCCTCGGCGATGTAGTTGAGGTCGTGGCCCGCGTGCTGGGCGAGCTCGCCGGTCTGCCCGTACCCGGTGAGCGAGCAGTAGACCAGCCCGGGGCTGGTGGCCGACAGCGCCGGGTATCCGAGTCCGAGCCGCTCGCAGACGCCCGGGCGGAACCCCTCCACGAACACGTCGCTGCGCGCGGCGAGCCGCAGCGCGATGTCCAGGCCGGCCGGATCCTTGAGGTTCACCACGATCGAGCGGCGTGACCGGTGCAGGGGGCTGAGCCCGAGGCGGCGCGCCTCGCGTCCCCCGTGCACCCCCAGGTCGCCCACGCCGCTCCCGGGCCGGGCCGCCGGTGGGGCCTCGAGCGTGATCACGTCGGCACCGAGGTCGCCGAGCAGCGTCGTCGCGAACGGGCCCGGCGCGAGCGCCGAGAGGTCGAGCACCCGGATCCCGGCCAGTGGTCCCGTGCCTGCGGTCATGTCGTGGGCCTCCCGTGGTGTGGCTGGTGGACCGGGCCGTCGAACAGCTGGACCGGGCCGTCGAACAGCGCCGCGGCCAGGCGGGCCCGGTGGGCGGCCGGCGTCCCGCACGCGAGCTCGAGCGCCTTGCCGCGGGTGAGCCACAGATGCAGGTCGTGCTCCCGGGTGAAGCCGATGCCACCGTGGCACTGCAGGGCGTGCTCGTTGGCCGACCGCCCTGCGTCGGAGGCGGCGACGGCGGCGACCGCTGCCGCCGTGGAGGCGTCCGGGTCGCCGACGGCGAGCAGGTGGGCGGCGACGTGCACGGCCGGCCGGGCCATCTCGACGGCCACGTGGGCGTTGGCGAGGCGGTGCTTGACGGCCTGGAACGATCCCACCGGGCGGCCGAACTGGTGGCGCTGCCCGACGTGGCCGACCGTGGACCCGACCAGGTGGGACGCGACGCCGAGCAGCAGCGCCGCGTTGGCGACCGCCGCCCGGTCGAGCAGTCGCCGGACCGGACCGGTACCGGGCAGCAGCGTGTCCGGGCCGGTGTCGGCGGACACGGTCGCCAGCCGCCGGGAGCGATCGAACGCGGGCTGGGCGACGCTGGCCCAGCGTCCGCGCTCGACGGCGTGCAGGCCGTCGGGCGCCGCCACGAGCAGCAGGTCGGCGTCGGCGGCGGCAGCCACCAGCGGATGGCCGGGCAGGGCCACGGTGGCCACGGCCGCACCCGACGCGATCGCGGGCAGCCAGCGCTCGCGCTGCGCGTCGGAGCCGCACTCGGCCAGGGTCAGCGCGGCCAGGGCGGTCTCGGCCAGTGGCGCGGGCAGGGCGACCCGGCCCGCCTCCTCCAGCAGCACCGCGACCTCCAGGTCGGCGCAGCCCAGACCGCCGAACCGCTCCGGCACGGCGACGCCGAGGAAGCCGACCTCGGCGAGCTGGGCCCACAGCGTGCGGTCGAGCCCGGCCCCGTCGTCCCAGGCGGCGCGGACCCGCGACGGTGGGCACTGCGCCGTGAGGAAGGAGCGCGCCCCGGCGGCGAGCGAGCGCTGGTCCGGGGTCAGGTCGAGGTCCACCGGGGCTCCCTCGGCAGGCCGAGCACGCGCTCGGAGATGATGTTGCGCTGCACCTCGCTGGTGCCGGCGAAAATGCGGGCCGCCCGCGCGTGCCAGTAGCGGCGGTGCAGCCCGGGCGCGGCCAGGTTCAGCGACGCCTCCGGCGTCAGCTCGGCGAGCGGGCCGAGGATGCGCAGCGCCGTCTCGAAGATCCGGGCCTCCATCTCCGACCAGTACAGCTTGGTGATGCTCGCCTGGGCGTCGGCGGGTGCACCGGCCGCCATCCGGCCCGTCACGAGTTCGACGTGCCGGCGGAACTGCTGCACCTCGACGAACCGGGCGGCGACCTCGTCGCGCACCACGGGGTCGTCGGCCACCCCGGCCCGGCGGGCCAGCTCCACCAGGTCGTCGACGTCGCGGGCGAAGCGGGCGTGGTCGCCGAGCCCGCCGCGCTCGAAGCCCAGCGTGGACATGGCCACCGCCCAGCCGTGCCCGATCTCGCCGACGACGTCGGCCAGCGGCACCCGGACCCCGGTGAGGAACACCTCGGAGAAGCCCGGCTCGCCGTGCAGCTGGCGGATCGGGCGCAGCTCGACCCCGGGGGAGTCCATGTCGATCATCACGAAGGTGAGGCCGCGGTGCCGCTGCTGCTGCGGGTCCGTGCGGACCAGCGCGAACATCCACCGGGCGAACGCCGAGAGCGAGGTCCGGACCTTCTGCCCGGTGATCACCAGCTCGTCGCCGTCGCGCTCGCCGCGGGTGCGGACGGCGGCCAGGTCGCTGCCGGCGTCGGGTTCGGAGAAGCCCTGGCACCACAGCTGGTCGCAGCTGAGCATCCCGGGCAGCCAGCGCTGCTGCTGGTCGGGAGTGCCGAGCGCCATGATGGTGGGTCCGGCCATGCCCAACGCCAGCCGGTTGAGGCGTACCGGAGCGCCCGCGCGCACGTACTCCTCCCCGAACAGGGCCTGCTCGATGAGCCCCGCGCCCCCGCCGCCGTGCTCGCGCGGCCAGTGCAGCGCCGCGTAGCCGGCGTCGTGCAGCTGCCGCTCCCACACCCGGTGCGCGGCCACCCCCTCCGCGGTGTAGGGCGGAGGCAGCGGCTCCGTCGGGACGTGGGCCGCCAGCCAGTCGCGGGCCCGCGCACGGAAGGACGTCTGCGCGGGGGAGTAGGTGAGGTCCACCTCAGATCCTCGTGATCATCGGCCAGAGCTCGTCCGGGCCGGCGCTGACCACCGCGCGTCCGAGCTCGGCGGCCCAGTGCTCGTCGGACCCGAACTCCTCGCGCCACGACCACAGCCGCCGCGTCAGGTGGTGCAGGCGGTGCTCCTGGGTGAAGCCGATGGCGCCGTGCACCTGGTGGGCGATGCGGGCCGCCGGGCCGGCCGCCGCGCTGGTGCGGGCCTTCGCGGCGGCGACCGCCAGCCCGTGGTCGACCGGGTCCGAGCCGCGCGAGAGCGAGGCGACGGCCGCGTCCGCGGCCGCACCGGCCGCGGCGGCCAGGCCCGCGAGCACCGCGACCTGGTGGGCGACGGCCTGGAACCGGCCGATCGGGCGACCGAACTGCTCGCGCTCGCCGGCGTGGCGCACGGTCAGCTCCAGCACCGTGCCCAGCGCGCCGGCGATCTGCACCGCCCTGGCCAGCGCCCCCAGCCGGTGGAGCCGTGCTGCGGTGCCCGCCGGGACCTCCGCGACGTCGTCGGTGGGGATCTCCGTCCGAGCCGACACCAGGTCGTCGCGCGGCTCGCCTGCCAGGTTGTCGCCGGCGGCCAGCGTGAGGTGCGCCGGGTCGAGCAACGCGACCAGCTCGGGACGGTGCCCCCCGCCGTCCCCGGCGACCAGGATGCGGGTGGCGAACCTGGCGTAGGGCACCCGCGGCGCGGTCCCGTCCAGCACCACCCCCGACCCGGTCCGCCGGATTGTCAACCCCGGCCCGACCGCGACCGTGCTCGGCCCCTGCGGGAACGCCAGCCCGGACACCGCGCACCCGGCGGCGACCGGGAACAGCGCCTCGGCCAGCGGCACCGGCCCGGCGTGTGCGGCGACCACGCGCAGCACGGCCGCCGCGTCGGCCGGCTCCCCGCCGGATCCGCCGAGGTGCTCGGGCACCCCGACCGCGGACAGGCCGGTCGCGGCCAGCGCGCCCCAGAGCGCCTCGCTCCACGAGCCCTCGGCGGCGGCGACGGCCTCGGGCGGGCAGTGGTCGGCCATGATCTCGCCGACGGTCCGCTCCAGCAGCGCCCGGTCATCGGGCGACCCCGCACTCACCGCAGCCCCAACCCGCGGGCCACGATCCCGCGCAGCACCTCGTTGGTGCCTCCGCGCAGGGTGAACCCCGGCGCGTGCAGCACGGCGCGGGCCAGCTCGCGGGCGAACGGGTCGGCGGCGGTGGCGCTCGGCTCCACCGGGGCCACCGAGCGCGCCACGTCGATGATCTCGTTCTCCAGTGTCGTGCCGAGGTCCTTGACCAGCGCGGCGGCCACGTCCGGAGCCTCACCGCGGTCCAGCGCGGCGGCGATCTGCACCGAGAGCCTGCGCAGTGTCCACAGCTGGGCGACCAGCTGCCCGATGGCCACCGCCTGGCGCCGGTCGTCGGGATCGGCCACCCGGACGAGCGCGACCAGCAGCGGCAGCGTGGACAGGAACCGCTCCGGACCGCTGCGCTCGAACGCCAGCTCGGAGGTGACCTGGCGCCATCCGGAGCCGATCTCGCCGAGGACCATGTCGTCGCCCACGAACACGTCCTCGAGGAGGACCTCGTTGAAGTGGTGCTCGCCGTCGAGCAGTCGGATCGGGGAGATGGTCAGCCCCGGCGAGCGCAGGTCGACGATGAACTGGCTCAGCCCGTCGTGGCGGGCGGCGTCGTCGCGCGGCGAGGTGCGGCACAGCGTGATCATGTAGTCGCACTGGTGGGCCTGGCTGGTCCAGACCTTGGTCCCGTTGAGCCGCCACCCGGCACCGTCGCGGCGCGCCGTGGTCCGCACCGAGGCCAGGTCCGACCCGCTGTCGGGCTCGCTCATCCCGATCGCGAAGAAGGACCGGCCGCGGGCCATCTCCGGCAGCAACCGCTCGCGCTGCTCCTCGGTGCCGTAGCGCAGCAGCGCCGGACCGCTCTGCCGGTCGGTCACCCAGTGCGCGACCACCGGCGCCCCGGCGGCGAGCAGTTCCTCGATCACCACGAAGCGGTGCAGCGACGGCTGTTCGTGGCCGCCGTAGCGGCGCGGCCAGGTCATCCCCAGCCAGCCGCGGTCGCCGAGCCTGCCGGAGAACCCGGCGTCGAACCCGGCCAGCCAGGCGTCGCTGGTGCCCTGGATGGTGCCGCGCTCGCGCTCGGCCCGGAGGAACTCCCGGACCTCGCCCCGCAGCGCCTCGGCCGTCGGCGGCAGCCCGGCGTCGGGCAGCCGGATCGTCGCGGTCGTCGTCGACGTCGCGGGCATGCTCAGCGCCACGGCGAGAAGTCGGGCTTGCGCTTCTCCATGAAGGCCTGCGAGCCCTCGGTCTGCTCGCCGGAGGCGAAGAACCCGGGGTTGACCTGGTTGAGGATGGTGAACCGCTCCTGCTCCTCGCGGATGTGCGCGGTCGAGTCGTCGAACGATTTCTTGATCAGCTTGAGCACGGTGGGGCTGAGCGCGAGCAGCTCCGCGCACCAGCGTTCGACCTCGGCGTCGAGCTCCTCGGCGGGCACGACGGCGTTGACCAGGCCCCAGTCCAGCGCCTGCTGGGCGGTGTAGCGGCGGCAGAGCATCCAGATCTCCTTCGCCCGCTTCATCCCGACGACCGTCCACAGGTGGCTCACCAGCCAGCCCTCCGCCGGGCTGGCCACGCGCGGGCCGTTCTGACCAAACACCGACCGGTCCGAGGCG
>JAPLAT010000096.1 GCA_026393175.1 Pseudonocardiales bacterium | reverse complement strand
GGGTGTGGTCGTGGCCGTCGCCGCCGTGGCGGCCGGGGTGTACGTCGTCGACCAGGTGAGCTTCCCGGAGATCGACGAGCCCTCGCTGCTCGCCGTCGTGCCGCCGGCCCCCGACCTGCCCGCCGTGGTCGTCGCCCCCGCGGGCGGCGAGGCCACCGCCACGCCCGAGCCGACCACCGAAGCGCCCGTGGTCGAGGCGGAGCCGGAGGAGACCGAGGAGCCCGCGCCCAGCCGCGCCCCGTCCCGCCGCGCCGGTGCCGCCCCCGGCGGCCTGCCGTGGCACTCCGGGGTCGTCGTGGGCACGCCCGACGAGGTCGCGGGCTGGGAGGACTACCGCGGCCGCCAGGTCGACGTCGTGCACGGGTTCGCCGCCCGCGGCGCCTGGGACGACATCACCTCCGCCGGCTGGATCATGGGGTACTACTCCGACTTCCCGGGCATCGTCGTGATCTCGCAGCCGTTCTGGCCCGAGGACTCCGGCGGCAGCCTGGACGCCTGCGCGGGCGGGGCGTACGACGACCAGTGGGCCGAGTACGGCCGCACGCTGGCCGACCACCCGGGCATGGACGTCTACACGCGCCTGGCCTGGGAGTTCAACGGCACGTGGTTCGAGTGGAGCGCCACCGACGCCGAGGCATGGAAGAGCTGCTTCCGCAGCGTCGTCGACGCGGTGCGCTCCACCGCCCCCGACGCGCGCTTCGAGTGGAACATCAACGCCCACGGCTCGCAGAGCTGCGACGGCGACGCCTGGAACTGCTGGCCGGGCGACGAGTACGTCGACGTCGTGGGCATCGACCCCTACGACCACTACCCGTCCTCGGCGACGGCGGCCGAGTTCGACGAGCAGTGCAACGACCGGCACGGCCTCTGCTACGTCATCGACTTCGCCCGGGAGCACGGCAAGGAGGTCGGCGTCACGGAGTGGGGCGTCATCAACTCCGGGATCGGCGACAACCCGCTCTACATCGAGAAGATGTACGAGACGTTCGAGGCGGGCTCCGACGTGATGGCCTACGAGACCTACTTCAACTCCGCCGACCACAACACCACGCTGGACGGCGGGGAGAACCCCGAGTCGTCGGCGGCCTACCGGGAGCTGTTCGGCGGCTGAACCCGCCCGCCCCCCGTTGCAGCAAAGCCACTTTCACGCAAGCAGGTTGCGTGAAAGTGGCTTTGCTGCAATGTGGTGAGGTCCCGGGTCAGGACTGCTTGACCGCGTCCAGGACCACGTCGACGACCCTCGCGCGCTCGGCGGGGGTGAGGTCGTTGGCCATCGGCAGGGCCAGCGCGCACGACGCCAGCCGCTCGGTCACGGGCAGCTCGCCGTGCACGAGCGCCCCGGCGAACGCGGGGTGGTGGTGCAGCGGCCGCTCGTAGTAGGCCGTGATGCCCACGCCGTGCTCCCGGCCGGCCGCGAGCAGCGACTCGCGGGCGGCCGGGTCGGGGGCCTGCAGGTAGCCGGCCTGCCACGTCCCGCCCGCGGAGCCGGTCTGGAAGCCGAACCCGGCCGGCTCCAGGTGCAGCCGGTAGTGCTCGGCCGTCGCGCGGCGGGCGGTGAGCACCCGGTCGAAGTCGTCGAGGACGGCCAGGGCGACGGCGGCGTGCAGCTCGTCGAGCTTGGCGTTGAGCCCGGGCAGGGTCGCGAGCCTGCCCTGCGCGAAGCCGAACTGCCGGATGCCGTCGAACAGCCCGGCCAGCTCGGCGTCGCGGGTGGTGACCAGCCCGCCCTCGCCGATGCCGAACGGCTTGGTGGCGTGGAAGGAGAAGACGTGCGTGTCGGACCCGGTGCCGGTGCGCACGCCTGCGGCGTCGACCGCGCCGAACGCCGCGGCGGCGTCGACCACCATCGGCACGCCGTGGGCCGCGCACGCGGCCGCCCAGCGCTCCTGCAGGCCCGCCGCGGGCGGCACGCCGAACGTGTGCGTGACGAGCACGGCCGCGACGTCGCCGCCGTGCTCGGCGAGCGCGGACTCCAGTGCGGCCGGGTCGACCTGCCAGCCCTGCGGGTCCACGTCGACGAACAGCGGGCGGTGCCCCAGCGCCTCGACGGCGCCCGCCGTGGCGGCGAACGTGTACGACGGCGTGACGACGAGCGGGCGCCCGCGGGTGCCCGCCCGGTGCGTCGCCCCCAGCAGGGCGACCATGATCCCGCTGGTGGCGTTGTTCACCGGGATGCACGTGGCGCCGTCCAGGTGGGCCGAGAGGCGCTCGCGCAGCAACCGCTCGCACGGCCCGCCGTTGGAGTAGAAGCGGGCGTCCTCGGCGAGCCGGTAGTACTGCTGCACCGCCTCCAGGGGCGGCAGCTGCGGGCGCAGGAAGGGGACGGTCACGGGGTCTCTCCGGGTCGGGGTCAGCGGGCGGCCGGCAGCTCGACCGGGATGTCGTGGTCGCGGGCCCACGCGGCGGACTCCGCGGCCACCTCCGACCAGTCGATCTTCGCCGTGCGGACGGTGATCGGGTGCGGCGGCCGGTCGCCCGCCTCCATGTGGAACGCGTGCTCGGGGTCGGTGCCCATGAACACGCGCCGCTTCTCCGGGCGGCGGCGCGACAGCGGCAGCGCGACCGAGCGCACCAGCCCGCGCGCGACGGCCTTCGGCCACTGCTGCGGGGGCAGCCCGAAGGGCAGCAGGTCGCCGCGGACGACGCCGGGCTCGTAGGGCCGGAAGCCCTGCACCATGCGGCAGCTGGAGCTGTCCCACGAGCCGCCGGTGAGCGCGCCGTAGCGGAGGATCCGCAGGTCCTCGCGCAGGGCGCGGCGGCGCAGGCCGAACGTGCTGGTGGTGGACCCGATCCGGTACCAGGTGGTGCCGGCGACGTCGACGGTCGTGGCGTCCGGGTGGTCCGAGCCGCCCTGGGGCAGCACGACCATCTCGCGGCCGGTGCTGCGGGCGACGTCGACGGACTTGCCACCGTAGATCATGAAGTAGTCGGCGTGCCCGAGCGCGGCGGCGCCCTCGGTGAGCCGGACGAGGGCGTCCTCCAGGTACAGGTAGTCGTCCTCGGCCAGCCAGATCAGCTCGTCCCCGGCACCGGGGCGCCGGGCCTCGTCGGCGAGCATCTCCCGGTAGGACCGCGAGTCGCTGCCGCCGCGGCGCACCGTGCGCACCTCGCCGAAGCGCTCCATCACGCGCAGCCGCTCGTCGGGCATCGGCCCGTCGTTGAGGAAGACGAGTTCGGCCGGGACGGGCAGCGCCTGCGCGGCCCGGACGAGCGAGGCCAGCGCGAGGAGCTTGCTGAAGTAGGGCGGCCGCGGCTTGACGCCGTCGCCGGCGTAGGAGCGGTGCAGGATGCGCAGGGGGGTGGTCATCGGTCTCCGTTCCGGGCGGCGGCCGCTGCGAACGACCGCGCCACGTCCATCACGTAGCGCCCGTAGCTCGACTTGGCGAGCTTCTCCCCGAGCGCGTAGCAGGTGTCCGCGTCGATGTAGCCCATGCGCAGGGCGACCTCCTCCAGGCAGGCGACGCGGATGCCCTGCCGGTGCTCGAGGACCTGCATGTACTGCCCGGCCTCGAGCAGGGAGTCGTGCGTGCCGGTGTCGAGCCAGGCGAAACCGCGCCCGAGGTCGACCAGGCGGGCGCGGCCCTGCTCCAGGTAGGCGCGGTTGACGTCGGTGATCTCCAGCTCGCCCCGGTCGGAGGGCTTGAGGTCCCGCGCGATGTCCACGACCTGGTCGTCGTAGAAGTACAGCCCCGTGATCGCCCGGTCCGACCGGGGGTGGGCCGGCTTCTCCTCCAGCGACACGAGCCTGCCCTGCGCGTCGGCCTCGCCCACGCCGTAGTTCTCCGGGTCGCGGACCGGGTAGCCGAACAGCACGCAGCCGTCCCGGTCGGGGCCGATCCCGCCGACGACCTCGTGCAGCAGGTCGGAGAAGCCCGAGCCGTGGAACAGGTTGTCGCCGAGCACCAGCGCGGAGTGGTCGTCGCCGACGTGGTCCGCGCCGATCACGAACGCCTCGGCGAGCCCGTTGGGGTGCGGTTGCTCGGCGTAGCTCAGGTCGATGCCGAACCGGCTGCCGTCGCCGAGCAGGCGGCGGAAGCCGGGCAGGTCGGCCGGGGTGCTGATCAGCAGGATGTCGCGGACACCGGCGAGCATCAGCACCGACAGCGGGTGGTAGATCATCGGGGTGTCGTAGACGGGCAGGAGCTGCTTCGACACGCCCAGCGTCAGCGGGTGCAGCCGCGTGCCGCTGCCCCCGGCGAGCACGATGCCCTTCACCGGATCCTCTCTCGCCGCGTCGGCCGACACGGCACCCCGTCACTCTCTCATCGGCCCCGTACGGCCCTGCATCCGGCACTCGACCGGGTGACGCGGAGTGACGAGCGGGGCCCGGGTAGCCTGACCGCCGCCCGCAGTCCACCCGAAGGGATCCCTCATCGTGCGCGTTCTGGTCACCGGCGGCGCGGGGTTCATCGGGTCGCACTACGTCCGCTCGCTGCTGCAGGGCGCCTACCCGGCGTTCGCCGACGCCGAGGTCGTGGTGCTCGACCTGCTCACCTACGCCGGGACGCTGACGAACCTGGAGCCGGTGCAGGGCCGGTACCGGTTCGTGCACGGCGACATCCGCGACGCCGCCACCGTCGCCGACGCGATGGCGGGCACGGACGTGGTCGTGCACTTCGCCGCCGAGTCGCACGTCGACCGCTCCATCACCGGGGCCGCGGACTTCGTGTCCACCAACGTCGTCGGCACGCAGGTGCTGCTGCAGGCCGCGCTCGACGCGGGCGTGCAGAAGTTCGTCCACGTCTCCACCGACGAGGTCTACGGCTCCATCGACGAGGGCTCGTGGCCCGAGACGCACCCGCTGGAGCCGAACTCGCCGTACTCGGCGTCCAAGGCGTCCTCGGACCTGCTCGTGCGCTCCTACCAGCGCACCCACGGCCTGCCGGCGTGCATCACGCGCTGCTCGAACAACTACGGGCCGCACCAGTTCCCGGAGAAGGTCATCCCGCTGTTCGTCACCAACCTGCTCGACGGGCGGAAGGTGCCGCTCTACGGCGACGGGCTCAACGTGCGCGACTGGCTGCACGTGGACGACCACTGCCGCGGCATCCAGCTCGTCGCGGAGGGCGGCCGGCCGGGCGAGGTCTACAACATCGGCGGCGGCACCGAGCTCACCAACGCCGACCTCACGCGCCGGCTGGTCGCGGCCGTCGGCGCCGACGAGTCGATGATCGAGCACGTGGCCGACCGCAAGGGCCACGACCGCCGCTACTCCGTCGACTGGTCGAAGATCGCCACCGAGCTGGGGTACGCGCCGCGCACGTCGTTCGACGAGGGCCTCGCGGCCACGGTCGCGTGGTACACCGAGCACCGGGCGTGGTGGGAGCCGCTCAAGGCGGGTTCCCGCGTCTGACGTGCCCGGAGCAGGGGTGCGGGTGCTGGCCCGCTGCGTGCACGGCACCGAGTGGGCGACGGCCGCGGAGGTCGAGGCGGCGCTCCCGGCCTCGGACGTCGTGCTGGGCCGGCGCGAGGTGGCGTTCACCCTGCCCGGCCCCGACCCGGCACTGACCGCGCTGCGCCGCGCCGACGACGCGTTCGTCGTCGCCGGGGAGGTGCCCGCCGCGGACCCGACGCGCGCCGGGCTGGCCCCGCTGGCGGCCGCGGTCGCCGCCCTGGACTGGCCCGCCGTGCTCGCGGCCGTGACGGCCCTGCACCCGGTGCCCCGGTCCGCGGTGTTCGACTGCGTCGCGAGCATCGAGGGCAGGCGCAGCCACAACCGGTTCGCCGCCGAGGACGCCGTCGGCGCCGCGCTGGCGCCGGTGCTCGGGATGCGGTTCGCCTCGCGCAGCGGCGCGGGGGCGGCGGCGACCGACCTCACCGTCCGGCTGTTCCTGCGGCCCGGGTCCGCCGTGGCCGCCGTGCGGGTGGGCGCCCGCCCGCTGCACCGGCGGCCGTGGAAGCGCGACACCGGGCCCGGCACGCTGCACCCGCCGCTGGCGGCGGTGATGGCCGCACTGGCCGGGGTGGGGGACGGGGCCGCGGTGCTCGACCCGTTCTGCGGCGACGGCACCCTCGCGGTGGAGGCGGCGCTGTGCGGTGCCCGGGTGGCCGCCGCCGACCTGGACCCGGACCGGGTGGCCGCCACCCTGGCCAACGCCGGCCGGGCCGGGGCGACGCTCGACGCCCGGGTCGCCGACGCCGCCCACCTCGACGGGCTCGACGCGGCCGACGTGCTCCTCACCAACCCGCCGTGGAGCCGGGCCGTGGCCCCGGGGGGCCTGCTCTCGGCGTCCCCGGCGGCCTACTGGGCCGCGGCGGCGGGCGTGCTGCGGGGGCGGGCCTGCGTCGTCACCGACGCCGACCTGGACCTGCCGGACCTGCTGCGCCGCGCCGGCTGGGGGATCGGCCTGGCCACCCGGCTGCGGCTGGCCGGGCGGGTGGCCCACGTGACGCTGGCCGCCCCGCCCGGAGCGCCGGTCCCGGGGCTGCCCGACCCGCTCGCGCGGTGGCGCGAGCGCGCCCTGGCCGCCGGCGTGGTCACCGCGGACGGCTTCTGAGCCACCCGCGGACGGGCCGTCAGGACGGCCGGGAGCCGTTCGTGCCGGGCGGCGCGGGGCGCGGCGGCACCATCGGCACCGCGGTGGTGCCGGGCTCGGCGTAGACCGGGGAGGGCCTGAGCGCGGGAGGGCGCGCCGGGCGGCCGCGCGGCGGCGTCGGCCGGGGACCGCCGCGGGGCG
>JAPLAT010000508.1 GCA_026393175.1 Pseudonocardiales bacterium | reverse complement strand
CAGCAGCACGGCGGGCTGGCGCAGGGCATCTCCCAGGCGCTCTACGAGGAGGTCCTCTTCGACCCGGAGGGGCAGCCGCGCACGGCGACGCTCGCCGACTACCGCGCCCCGACCGCGGCCGACCTCGTCGCGTTCGAGGTCGCCAACACCGAGACCCCGACCCCGCTCAACCCGCTCGGGGCCAAGGGGATCGGGGAGTCGGCGACGGTCGGGGCGACGCCCGCCGTGCAGAACGCCGTGGTGGACGCGCTGCGCCCGCTCGGCGTGCGGCACGTCGACCTGCCGTGCACGCCGGAGCGGGTCTGGCGGGCCGTGCAGGAGGCGCGCGCCGGCCGCCCCGCCGACCCGTGGCGCGAGCCGCCCGCGGTCTTCGCGACCCTGCCGGTCCGCGGCGCCCCGACGGACGCGGCGCGGGGCGGCGAGATCTGAGGCGGGAGCGAGCGCCACGAACGGCACCTCCGTCCACACCGGGTGGACGGACGTGCCGTTCGTGGCGGGCGGGGTGCTACGGCACCGGGGCCGGGGCGGGCGCCTGCGCCGGGCTGCGCAGGCGCAGGCTCGCCAGCAGCCCCAGCACGAGGAACACGACGGCCGTCCACGCCGCGGAGCGGGCGCCGTCCGCCAGCGCGCGCGGGCGGCGTCGGCCACCGCGGGGTCGGTGATCCCGGCGATCGCGCCGCCCGCGCTCTCCCGCACGGCGTCGACCAGGCCCACGTCGGCCGGGCCCGCCGCCACGCCGCCGCGGAGGTCGTCGAGCCGGCCCGTCAGGCTGGACCCGAGCGCGGTGAACAGCACCGTGCCCAGCACGGCGATGCCCAGCGCCGAGCCCAGCTCCTGCGCGGTGGTCTCGGTGCCCGAGGCCTGCCCGCTCGACGCGGGGGGCACGTCGGCGAGGACGACGTTGCCCAGCTGCGCAGTGGCCAGTCCCACGCCGAAGCCGTAGACGGCCAGCGCGGGCACGGTGGCCCACGCCCCCGTGTCGACGGCGATCACCGACGCCAGCCAGGCCACGCCGGCCACCTCGCACGCCAGCCCGAGCTGGACGGTGCGGGCCGGGCCGAACCGGTCGGTGAGCACCCCGCCCACCCCGCCGGCGACGAACGAGGCCAGGGCGAGCGGGAGCAGCGCGACGCCGGTCTCCAGTGCGGTGTAGCCCAGCGCGTTCTGCAGCCACAGCGGCAGCGCGAACAGGATGCCGAACTGCCCCAGCGCGACGGTCAGGGCGGCGACGTTGCCCCGCCGGAACCCCGGGATGGCGAACAGCGACAGGTCCAGCAGCGTGACCCGGCCCGCGGCGGCGCGGCGGCGCTGGTGGGCGACGAACGCCGCGGCGAGCAGCACGGCCGCGAGGATCAGCCACGGCACCGCGGACAGCGGCCCGGGCCAGCCGGCGAACGGCTCCTCGCGCACGAGCCACCAGCCCAGCGTGCGGCCCTCGATGAGCGCGAAGACCAGCGCCCCGGCGGCGCCCGCCGAGAGCAGCGCCCCCACGACGTCGACGCCCGGCCGGACGTCGGGGTCGCGGGACTCGGTGACGAACGCGAGCAGCCCGGCCACGACCAGCGCCCCGAGCGGGACGTTGATCCCGAACGCCCACCGCCAGGACGCCTCGGTGGTCAGCCAGCCGCCGAGCAGCGGACCGACGGCCGCCATGCCGCCGATCGTCGACCCCCAGACGGCGAAGGCGATGCCGCGCTCGCGGCCGGTGAACGTGGAGTTGATCAGCGACAGGGTCGCCGGGAAGATCGCGGCCCCGCCGACGCCCTGCAGGACGCGGGCGGCGATGAGCAGCTCGGGGGAGGGGGCGAGCGCGGCGAGCACGCTCGCCGCGACGAACACGGCGATGCCCACGACGAGCATCCGGCGCCGGCCCACCCGGTCGCCGATGCGGCCTGCGGAGAGCAGGAGCGCGGCGAAGACCAGCGTGTAGGCCTCCTGCACCCACTGGGCCTGGGTGGCGGTGGCGCCGAGGTCGGTGATGATGGCGGGGACGGCGACGTTGACGATCGTCACGTCGATGATCACGAGGGAGACGGCGAACGCGATGGCGACGAGGCCGAACCAGCGCCTGCGGTCGGTGGACGGGACAGCTCCGGACATGACACTCTCCTGGTAGCTAGAAGAACTAGCGAGCAAACCGTACTGGCTGTCTGGTCACCAGGCAAGCTAGCGATCTGTCCCGGGAGGTGGACATGTCCTCGGCGTCGTCGAAGGACCAGGAGGCCGCCGAGCGCCGCGAGGTCGAGGCTCCCGAGCTGTCCTGGGCGTTGCGCGACGTCAACCGGATGACCGGCCCCGTCGGGCGCACGATCGCCCGGCGGATGCGCCTCAACCACACCGAGATCGAGGCGCTGGACCTGCTCATGGAGTCGGTGTCCGGGATGGGCCCGGTGGAGCTGGGGCACGCGCTCGGCATCCGCTCGGCGTCGGCGACCGCGCTCGTCGACCGGCTGGAGGCGGCCGGGCACGTGCGCAGGCACCCCCACCCGAGCGACCGGAGGCGGCAGGTGGTGCTGCCCACCGACACCGCCCGCCGCGACGTGATCGGGGTGCTCGCCCCGCTGCTCGCCGACGTCGACGCGCTGGCGGCCGAGCTGGACCCCGAGGAGTCCGCCGTCGTCGAGCGCTACCTGCGCCGGGTCGCCGACGCGATGCGCCGCTTCAGCGCGGACTGAAGGGGGCGGACTGACGGGGCGGACCGTCGGGCCGACCTGTCCTATCCGGTAGTCCGCGCGCCGGGCCGTTGACGGTGCGCGGATGCGGCCGGAAGGGTGTGACTCGATCCACACCCCCACCCGAGGAGTCGGTTCAGCATGGCCATCGACCGTTCCGCCATCGACCAGGTGCTGCAGTCCGCCGTGGACAACGGCGCCGTCCCGAACGTCGCCGCGATCGCCGCCGACCGCAACGGGGTCATCTACGAGGGCGCGGCGGGCCCGCTGACGGCGGGCGGTGACGAGCCCGTCACCGTGGACACCCACTACCGGATCATGTCCATGACGAAGATGGTCGCCACGACCGTCGCCCTGCAGGAGATGGAGAAGGGCACGCTCGACCTGGACGCCCCGATCGCCGACTACTGCCCCGAGTTCGACGACGTGCAGGTGCTCGACGGCTGGGACGGCGACACCCCCCGGCTGCGCGCGCCGGCGAGCCGGGCCACGGTCAAGCAGCTGATCACGCACACCTCCGGGCTGGGCTACTGGTTCTGGAGCGAGGACCTCGTCAAGTGGGAGGCCGCCACCAGCACGCCCAACGTGCTCTCCGGCTCGAACGTCGTCTTCACCGCGCCGCTGCTGGCCGACCCGGGCACCACCTACATCTACGGGATCAACACCGACTGGCTGGGCAAGGTCGCCGAGGCCGCGGGCGGGCGCACGCTCGACGTGCTGGTCAAGGAGGGCGTCACCGGCCCGCTGGGGATGACCGAGACCGCCTTCTCCCTCAACGAGGGCTGGAAGGACTCCACGACGCCGGTCCACGTCAAGGGCGAGGACGGCAGGTGGATCGAGTCGGGCATCGAGCTCAACCAGACCCCGGAGTACTGGGCCGGGGGCCACGGGCTGTACTCCACCCCGCGCGACTACATCAAGTTCCAGCGCGCGCTGCTGGGCGGCGGTGAGCTCGACGGGGTGCGGATCCTGCAGAAGAGCACCGTCGACGCGGCCTTCACCAACCAGATCGGCGACCTCGACTTCCCGCCGGCGATCCCCACGGCCGACCCGACCGCCACCCACGAGTTCAACGCCGGCCCCGGCTACAAGTGGGGACTGGGCCTGCTGCTCAACACCCGGGACGTCCCCGGCATGCGGCGCGCCGGCAGCGGGGCGTGGGCGGGGCTGTGCAACACCCACTTCTGGGTCGACCCCACCACCGGGATCTGCGCCTCGATCTACTCGAACTTCCTGCCGTTCGTGCCGCCGGAGGCGCTCGCCCTCTACGCCGACTACGAGAAGGCCCTGTACGCCGCCCTGTGACCCGGTGCGGCCCGCCCCCGGCATGCCGGTCGGGGGCGGGTCGGCCACACTACGCGCCGTGACGAACGACGGGGAGAAGGCGCGATGAGGCTGGCGACGATCCGGACGGCGGCGGGCAACCGGGCGGTGCTCGCGGACGGTGACCGCGCGGTGGAGACCGGGGACGCCGACGTCCGCGCCCTGCTGGAGCGTTCCGACTGGGCCGCGCAAGCCGCGGCCGCGGCGGGCCCGTCGCACCCGGTGGACGGGCTGGACTTCGCCCCGCTCGTGCCGTCGCCGGAGAAGATCGTCTGCGTCGGCCTGAACTACCGCGACCACGTCCTGGAGATGGGCAACGAGCTGCCGGAGTACCCGACGCTGTTCGCGAAGTACGCCCCGGCGCTGATCGGCGCGCACGACGACATCGTGCTGCCGCGGGCGTCGGACAAGGTCGACTGGGAGGCGGAGCTGACCGTCGTCATCGGCCGCCCGGTGCGCCACGCCGACCGCGAGCAGGCCGCCGCGGCCATCGCGGGCTACACCGTGCTCAACGACGTGAGCGTGCGGGACTACCAGAACCGCACCAAGCAGTTCCTGCAGGGCAAGACGTTCGAGCACACCACCCCGCTCGGGCCGTGGCTCGTCACGCCGGACGAGCTGCCCGGCGGCGGCCCGGAGGTCCACACCGCCATCTCGACGGTCCTCGACGGCGAGACCGTGCAGGACTCGACGACCGCCGAGCTCGTGTTCGGCCCGGTCGACCTGGTCGTCTACCTCTCGGCGATCCTCACCCTCAACCCGGGCGACGTGATCGCCACCGGCACGCCGGGCGGCGTCGGCCACGCCCGGAAGCCACCGCGCTACCTCACCGACGGCGCCGAGCTGGTGACGTCCGTGGCGGGCGTCGGCGAGCTGCGCAACCGCTGCCGGCTCGAGTCGTGACCCGGACGCTCGCGCAGTCGCTGGCGTGGGCGGGGGACGGGGCGGCGCACCTGCGCGGGCTGATGTCCCGGATGGGGGACGACGCTTTCGCCGCGCCCTCGGCCCTGCCGGGGTGGTCCCGGGCGCACGTGCTCACCCATATCGCCCGCAACGCCGACGCGATGATCAACCTGCTGACCTGGGCCCGGACCGGCATCGAGACCCCGGCCTACGCCAGCACCGAGGCCCGCGACGCCGACATCGCCGCGGGCGCGACCCGCTCGCCCGCGGAGATCCGCGCCGACGTCGAGGAGTCCTCGGACCGGCTCGCCGTCGTCGCGCGGGAGATGCCGGAGGAGGCCTGGTCGGCCACGGTGCGGACGCGGCAGGGCTGGGACCTGCCCGCCGTCGACGTCCCCTGGTGGCGGGCGCGGGAGATGTGGATCCACGCCGTCGACCTCGACGTCGGCGCGTCCGTCGCGGACATGCCCCCGCCGATGCTCGCCGAGGTCGTCGACGACGTCGTGCGCGGCGTCGGGCCGCGGGAGGGCTGCCCGCCGTTGCGGCTGCGGGCGGTCGACGGGGACCGCACGTGGGTGCTCGGCGACGGCAGCGGCGGCGAGGTGTGCGGGCCGCTGGCCGAGCTCGCGGCCTGGGTGCTGGGCCGGTCCCGCGGCAAGGGTCTGCGCACCGCCGACGGGAGGCGCCCGCCCGCGCTGCCGGACTGGCTGTAGCGGCGGCCGCCGCCGGGTGCTGTGCCACCCTGTGGCCGTGAGCGCCCGCCCGGATTTCGCCGCCGTCCGCGCCGAGTTCGACCTGCCCGCCGGTTTCCCGCCCGACGTGCTGGCCGAGGCGGCGGCGGCGGAACCCTCGGCGGCCGGGCGGCGCGACGCCACCGACGTCGCGCTGGTGACGATCGACCCGCCCGGCTCCAAGGACCTCGACCAGGCCCTGGGCGTCGCGCGCCGGGGGACCGGCTTCCGCGTGCACTACGCGATCGCCGACCTGGGCGCCGTCGTCGCGCCGGAGGGGGCGCTGGACCGGGAGGTCCGCCGGCGCGGCCAGACCGTCTACCTGCCCGACGGGTCCGTCCCGCTGCACCCGCCGGTGCTGTCCGAGGGGGCGTCGAGCCTGCTGCCCGACGGGCCGCGCCCCGCCGTGCTGTGGACCGTCGACCTCGACGCCGACGGCGAGGTCGTCGACGTCGGGCTGGAGCGGGCCCTCGTGCGCTCGCTCGCCCAGCTCGACTACGCCGGGGTGCAGGCCGACGTCGACGCGGGCCGCGTGCACCCGGCGATCGCCGCGCTGCCGGAGCTGGGCCCGCTGCGCCGCGCCCACGCCGTGCGCCGCGGCGCGATCGAGCTGGAGCTGCCGGAGCAGGAGGTGCTGCCCGACGGCGCGGGCGGCTGGACGGTCCGGGTGCGCCGCCGCCCGCCGGTCGAGTCGTGGAACGCCGAGATCTCGCTGCTCACCGGCATGGCGGCGGGCGCGATGATGCTCGACGCCGGCATCGGGCTGCTGCGCACGCTGCCGGCGGCCGAGGACGCGGCGCTGCGGGACTTCGCGCGCACGGCGGGCGAGCTCGGCTTCACCGTCGCCCCGACGGTGCCCGCGGTCGCGGCGCTGCTGCCCGGCCTGCCCGACACCGCCCCCGCGCTGGCCCTGCGCCGGGCCGCCACCAGCCTGCTCCGCGGGGCGGGCTACGCGGCCTTCGGCGACGGCACGGCCGCGCCCGCCGACCCGGGGCACGGCGGCATCGGTGCCCCGTACGCGCACGTCACGGCGCCGCTTCGGCGGCTGGTCGACCGCTTCGGCACCGAGGTCTGCCTCGCCGTCGCGGCCGGGCGGGAGCCCGCGGACTGGCTGCGCGCCGCCCTGCCGGAGCTGCCGTCGCTGATGTCGGCCTCGGACGCGACGGCCGCGGCCGTGGACCGGGCCTGCGTCGACCGCACGGAGGCGGCGCTGCTCGCCGGTCGCGTCGGGGAGCGGTTCGAGGTGGTCGTGCTGCGGCCGTCGGGGCCCGAGGGGGAGCCGGGGGAGGTCTACCTCGCCGAGCCGCCGGTGCTCGCGCGCTGCGCCGGACCCGTCGCGGCGGGGGCGCAGGCCACCGTCACGCTGGTGGAGGCGGACCCGGCCACCGGCCGGATCTCCTTCGCCGCCGGGCCGACCTGATCACGGAGGGTAAGGCTACCCTCACCGCATGTTCCGGTACGGGATCGAGCACGAGATCGCGCTGCTGCGCGCCGACGGCCGGTTCGCCGACCCGTCGAACACCCGGTTCGACGAGCTGCAGGCGGTCGTCGACGCGCTGCCGGAGGACCCGGACGACTACCCGGGCCTGCGGATCGGCGACGTCGGCATCAAGCACAAGCGCTGGTACGTCGAGGGCTACGAGCGGTTCGACGAGGGCGGCGCGCTCGTCCGCTGCGACCCCAAGGGCCTGGAGATCCGCACCCGCATCCACGACTCGGTGGCCGCCGCCGTCGCCGCCCTGCGCGCCGACCAGGCGCTGCTCGACGCCGAGCTCGGCCCGCGCGGGCTGCGCACCTGCGCCGTCGCGTTCCACCCGACGCGGACGGAGTACGTGATCGAGCCGCCGCTCAACGCCTGGGAGCAGCGGCACCGGCAGGGCTCCCCCGAGGAGCGCACCGCCCACCTGCACATGCTCACGTTCGGGCCGGACCTCAACCTGTCCTCCGCCGGGCTGCCCGACCCGGTCGACGTGGCGCGCCTGCTCACCCACTACAGCCCCTGGATCGTCCCGCTGTCGTTCTCCTCGCCGTTCCGCGGCGGCCGGCCGTGGGGCGGGCTGTCCGCCCGCACGGCGATGCGCACCGGAGCGCGCCCGGCGGCGCTGGTGTTCCTCGACGGCGCGGCCGGGCAGGTGCGCAGCGACCCGTCGCTGACCCAGGTCGCCCGGATCCCCGCCGAGGTCGGCCGCATCGAGTTCAAGGCCTGCGACGCCATCGGCGACCCCGACCTCTACGGCGAGCTGCTCAGCCTCCTCACCGGGCTCGCCCTGGCCGCCGACCCCGACGGGGCCGGCCCGCTGCCCGGCCGCGCGACCGTCCCGGACGCCGCGGCGCACCGGCACGTCGCCCGGGTGGGGCTGGCCGACGACGCCGTGCACGCCGGCACCGGGGCGCTGCTCGCCGCGGCCGAGCGGGCGGTCGCGGACCGGCTCGGCGACGCCGGGGGCGACCTGACCCGCCTCGCTGCGCTGCGCGAGCGCTGGGCGCGGCGGCACTGCGCGGCGCTGGACCTGCTCGCCCGCCACGGGGCCGGGGAGCCGGTGGCCGGGCTGGGACGGACGCCGGCGCCCGTCCCGTCGCGGGTGGGGCAGGATCAACGTCCGTGACGCGCACCGGCACCTCGCTCGCGCGCCTGGGGCTCACCGGGTCCTGGGCCGAGTCCACGCTCGCCGCCCTGGGCTGGTGGTCGGGGGACCGGCCGGCCGAGGGGGCCGACGTCGTCATGTGGGCGCTGGCCCGCAGCCCCGACCCGGACCTGGCGCTGCGCGCAGTGGAGCGGCTCTACGACGCCGTCGCCGACCGGCCCGCGCTCGACGCCGCGCTGCGCTCCGACGCCGGCCTGCGCGGGCGGCTGCTCGCCCTGCTCGGCAGCTCGACGGCGCTGGGCGACCACCTCGTCACCCACCCGGACCGCTGGCACCGGCTCACGGCGGACCCCGACCCCGCCGGGTACGCCGGGCGGCTGCTGCGCGCCGTCGGCGCCGACCCCGACGCGCCCCCGCCGGGCACGCCGCACGGCGGCCGGGCCGGCCTGACTGGCGCCGAGGGGATCACCGCGCTGCGCACGGCCTACCGCGACGAGCTGCTGGTGCTCGCCGCGGCCGACCTCGCCGCCGTCGGCGAGCCGGAGCTGCCGGTGCTGGAGGTCGACGATGTCGCCGCGCACCTGGCCGACCTCGCCGCGGCCGCCGTCGCCGCGGCGCTGGCCGTGGCGGCCGCGGAGGTGTTCCCGACCCGGGACGACGCGGGTGACGGCAGGCTCGCGGTCATCGGCATGGGCAAGTGCGGCGGCCACGAGCTGAACTACGTCAGCGACGTCGACGTCGTGTTCGTCGCCGAGCCCGCCGACCAGCGCGCGGCGAAACTCGCCGCGCGGATGATGCGCATCGCGGGGGAGGCGTGCTTCGAGGTCGACGCCAACCTGCGCCCCGAGGGCCGCCAGGGCGACCTCGTCCGCACCCTCGAGGGGCACGTCTCCTACTACCGGCGCTGGGCGAAGACCTGGGAGTTCCAGGCGCTGCTCAAGGCCCGCCCGATCGCCGGGGACCCGGAGCTGGGGGAGCGGTACGTCGCGTCCGTGGCGCCGATGATCTGGAACGCCGCCGAGCGCGACGGCTTCGTCGCCGACGTGCAGGCGATGCGCCGCCGGGTGGAGGACCACGTCAAGCCCGAGATCGCCGAGCGCGAGCTGAAGCTGGGCCGCGGCGGGCTGCGCGACGTCGAGTTCGCGGTGCAGCTGCTCCAGCTCGTGCACGGGCGCACCGACGACGCGCTGCACTCGCCGACCACGCTCGACGCCCTCACGGCGCTGTCCGACGGCGGGTACGTCGCCCGCGAGGACGGGGCCAACCTCGCCGCGTCCTACCGGTTCCTGCGCCTGCTGGAGCACCGCCTGCAGCTGCAGAAGCTGCGCCGCACGCACCTGCTGCCCGCGGAGGGGGACGTCGACGGGCTGCGCTGGCTGGCCCGCGCCGCCCGGCTGCGCCCCGACGGGCGCCGCGACGTCGTCGGCGTGCTGCTCGCCGAGTGGACGCGCAACGCGCGGCGGGTGCGCCGGCTGCACGAGAAGCTGTTCTACCGGCCGCTGCTCACGGCGGTGTCGCGGCTGCCCGCGGACACCGCGCGGCTGTCCGAGCCCGCGGCGAAGGCGCGGCTCGCCGCGCTGGGCTGGGCGTCGCCGGAGGGCGCGCTCGGGCACCTGCGGGCGCTGACCGGCGGGGTGTCGCGGGCGGCGTCGATCCAGCAGACGCTGCTGCCGGTGCTGCTCGACGAGCTCGCGAACACCCCGGACCCGGACCGCGGGCTGCTCGCCTACCGCCGGGTGTCCGAGGCGCTGGCCGCCACGCCCTGGTACCTGCGGCTGCTGCGCGACGAGGGGCAGGTCTCGGCGCGGCTGATGCGGCTGCTCGGCACGTCCGCGCTGGTGCCCGACCTGCTCGTCCGCGCGCCGGAGGTGTTGCGGCTGCTCGCGTCGCCGGGCGCGGGGCAGTCCGACGAGCTGGCCCGCGACCCGGCCGAGGTGGCGGCGTCCCTGCGCACCACCGTCGCCCGCCAGCAGGACCCCGACACCGCCGCCGCGACGGCCCGCTCGCTGCGCCGCCACGAGCTGCTGCGGGTGGCCTGCGCCGACCTGCTGGGCGTGCTCGACACCGAGCAGGTCTGCGCGGCGCTGTCCGCGGTCTGGGTGGCGGTGCTGGAGGCCACGCTGGCCTCGGTGCAGGCGGCGCTGGACGAGGACGCCGGCCCGGCCGGGCGGCCCGCGCGGATCGCCGTGATCGGCATGGGCCGTCTGGGCGGGGCGGAGCTGGGCTACGGCTCCGACGCGGACGTGCTGTTCGTCTGCGAGCCCGTGGACGGCGCGGACGACGGCGACGCCGTCCGCTACGCGACGACCGTGGCCGAGACCGTGCGCCGCAGGCTCGCCGCCCCCAGCCCCGACCCCGCGCTCGTCGTGGACGCCGACCTGCGGCCGGAGGGGCGCTCCGGCCCGCTCGTGCGCACCCTGGAGAGCTACCGCGCCTACTACGCGCGCTGGTCGGAGACCTGGGAGGCCCAGGCCCTGCTGCGGGCCCGGCCGATCGCGGGCGACGCCGGGCTGGGCCGCCGGTTCGTCGAGCTGGTGGACCCGATCCGGTACCCGGCCGCCGGCCTGGACGCCGCGGCCGTCACCGAGATCCGCCGGATCAAGGCCCGCGTCGACGCCGAGCGGCTGCCCCGCGGCGCCGACCGCGGCCTGCACACCAAGCTCGGGCTGGGCGGGCTCGCCGACGTCGAGTGGACGGTGCAGCTGCTGCAGCTCCAGCACGCGGGCGACCTGCCCGAGCTGCGCACCACCTCGACGCTCGAGGGGCTGCGCGAGGCCGCGGAGGCCGGGCTGCTCAGCGCCGAGGACGCCGCCGAGCTGACCGCGGGCTGGACCATCGCCACGCGGGCCCGCAACGCCGTCATGCTGGTGCGGGGCAAGCCCGGCGACCAGCTGCCGCGCTCGGGCCGGGAGCTGGCCGCCGTCGCCGCCGCGCTCGGGTACCCGGTCGACGGGGACCCGGGGGTGTTCCTCGACGAGTACCGCCGGGTCACCCGCCGCTCGCGCGCGGTGGTGGAGCGGGTGTTCTACGGCTGGTGAGCCCCGGCCCCGGGTGTGCCAGGAAGGCCACGTCCACGCAACGTCGTTGCAGGACGGTGGCCTTCCTGCCACGGTCGGTCCCGTGCCCTCCGTCGAGACCCTCGTGACGTTCGCGCTGGCCGGGATCGTGCTGGTCGTGGTCCCCGGCCCGTCGGTGCTGTTCATCGTCGGCCGCGCGCTGGCCCACGGCCGACGGGCCGCGCTGACCAGCGTCGCGGGCAACACGGTGGGCGCGATGGTGGTGGTCGTGGTCGTCGCGCTGGGGCTGGGCGCGGTGGCCGCGTCGTCCGCGGCGGTGTTCACCACCCTCAAGATCGCCGGCGCGGTCTACCTCTGCTACCTCGGCGTGCAGACGATCCGGCACCGCGGCGCGGCGGCGCTCGGCGACGCCACCCCCGGCGCCGGTGTACCCGGGGGCGGGCCGGCCGGGCGCACGCTGTTCCGGCAGGGCGTCGTGGTCGGGGTGACCAACCCGAAGGTGCTCGTGTTCTTCGCCGCTGTGCTGCCGCAGTTCGTCGACCCCGCCGCGGGCAGCGCCACCACCCAGATGCTGGTGCTCGGGCTGCTGTTCGCGCTCATCGCCTCGGTGCTCGACAGCTTGTGGGGGCTCGCGGCGGGTGCCGCGCGGGACTGGTTCGCCACCTCCCCGGTCCGGCTGCGCCGCCTCGGCGCCACCGGCGGCGCGACGATGATCGCGCTCGGGGCCGGGCTCGCGGTCAGCGGCAAGCCCTGACCGGGCGCCCGGGCCGTCCGGTCACGGCACCGGGTGCGCCCGCAGGGCGTCGACGAGCCACTCGAACACCGGCACCGTGCGCGGGAACGGCTCCCACCCGTTGAGCACCCCGAGCAGCTCCCAGTAGCGCTCCACCCGGCGGTCGGAGAACGTGGCCGTCCGCTCGGCCAGGGCGGCGCGGTCGGTGCCGGCGGGCACGATCCGCTCCAGCACCGCCGCGGCCTCGGCGGAGGCCGGGTCCACACCGGCGGCCAGCGCGGCCCGGGCGTGCTCGCCCGCGGCGGCCGGGTCGAACCCGGCCGGCCCGCCGCCGTCGGAGCCGGCCACGGCCATCTCCCGGGCGCGGGCCCGGAAGGCCGGGTCGGCCACGAGCTCGGCGAGCTCGATCCACGCCTCCACCTGCTCGACGGTCGGGTCGTCGGGCAGCTCGGCGGGCAGCGTCCGCATCGCCCGGGCGATGCCGGCGCCGGGGGCGTCGGGGTCGGTGCCGGCGAACACGGCGTCGACGAAGGAGTCGATCAGCTCCTGGCGCTGCGCGGCGGACAGGCGGGTCAGGTCGGTCATCAGGGCGGCCTTCCGGGGGGAGGGGGCGCCGCGGGCGAGCAGCGTGCACACGGCGCGCTGGGCCTTGAGGGCGCGGATCTGGGCGTCGAGGGCGTGGATGTGCGCGGCGGCGACGTCGGCGACGCTGCGGCGGCGGTCGAGCACGGTGCGCACGTCGTCGAGGCCCATGCCGAGCTCGCGCAGCGTGCGCACGAGGTCGAGCCGGGCGACGGCGCGGGCGTCGTAGCGGCGGTAGCCGCCGCGGCTGCGGTCGGTCTCGGGCAGCACGCCCGCGTCGGACCAGAAGCGGATCGTGCGCACGGGCACGCCCGACCGGCGGGCGAGCTGCCCGATGGTCAGCAACGTCATGCCCGGAATCCTCGACCTTCCACCGGGTGGAACGTCAAAGCGAAAAGCGCGCCGGGCAGGATGGCCGGTGATGGACCTCCTCGAGACCGCGGGCGACACCCTGACCCGGCTGCTCGGCGAGCGCCCGCTCGTGCTGCTCGCAGCCGTGCTCGCGCTGCTGGCCGTGGCCTGGCCGATGTCGTGGCGGTGGACCCGCACCGTCGTCACGATCGCCCACGAGGGCGGGCACGCGCTGGTCGCCGTGCTGGCCGGGCGCGGGCTCACCGGCATCCGGCTGCACGCCGACACCTCGGGGCTGACGGTCTCCACGGGGGCGCGCCGCGGGCCCGGCCTCGTCGCGACGTTCCTCGGCGGCTACCCGGCCCCGTCGCTGCTCGCCGTCGGCGGCGCCGCGCTCGTCGCCGCCGACCGGGCCGCGCTGATGCTGTGGATCGCACTCGGCCTGCTCGCCGCCACGCTGGTCCACGTCCGCAACCTGTTCGGCGTGGTGTCCGTGCTGGCCACCGGCGCGCTCGTGGCCGCCGTGTCGTGGTGGGGCACCCCGCGGCTGCAGGACGGGTTCGCCGCGGCCCTGGTCTGGTTCCTGCTGTTCGGCGGGGTGCAGGCGGTGCGCGAGCTGTGGCGCGGGCGGCGGCGCACCCGCGGGGCGTCCGACGCCGACATGCTCGCGTCGCTCACCCGGGTGCCGAGCGGAATCTGGACGGGGACCTTCGGGTTGGTCTCGGTGGCGGCGGTGATCGTCGCCGCCGGGCTGATGCTGACCTGAGGGGTGCACGTGAGCGACTGGAACCAGAAGATCATCGAGGAGTTCCGGGCCAACGCCGGGCGGGTCGGCGGCCCGTTCGAGGGGGCGCCGATGATCCTCGTGCACCACATCGGGGCGCGGACGGGCACCGAGCGCGTCGCGCCGCTCGTCTACTTCCCGGAGGACGACGGCACCATGCTGATCGTCGCGTCCAAGGGCGGGGCGCCGACCAACCCGGACTGGTACCACAACCTCCTGGCGAACCCGAAGGTCGACGTCGAGGTCGGGACGGAGACCTTCCCGGTCCGCGCCACCGAGCTGACCCCCGAGGAGCGGGCGCCGGTCTGGGAGCGGATCGTGGCCGAGCGCCCCGGCTTCGGCGAGTACCAGGTGAAGGCGGGCGGCCGGACGATCCCGGTGTTCCGGCTGGAGCGCGCCTAGGATCGCCGGTGTGACGATCACTCTCGACCAGGCCCGCACCATCGTCGACGCGGCGCTCGCCCACGGCACCGAGCAGGGCTTCAACCCGCTCACGGTGGCCGTGCTCGACCCGGGGGGTGCGCTCGTCGCGCTCGGCCGCCAGGACGGGTCGGGCTTCCTGCGTCCCGACGTGGCCCAGGCCAAGGCCTCCGGCGTGCTCGCGCTCGGCATGACCAACCGCGCCATCGCCGCCCGCGCGGCCGACTCGCCGGAGTTCTTCACCTCCGTGGCCGCCCTCGCCGGCGGGAAGATCCTCTCCGTGCCCGGCGGCGTGTTCGTCCGGGACGGGGCGGGGACGCTGCTCGGCGCGGTCGGGGTCACCGGGGACGCCTCCCTCAACGACGAGGCGGCCGCGCTCGCCGGGATCGCCGCCGCCGGGCTGGTGGCCCAGACCGGGGCGGAGGACTGACGCCCGGAGCGGCGCCCGCCCGCACCGGCGGGCTCGCGCTCGCCCTGGTCTCCGCCGTCGCTTTCGGGCTGTCCGGACCGTTCGCCGGGGCGCTGACGGCGGCGGGCTGGTCGGCCACCGGGGCCGTGCTCGTCCGCCTGGGCGGGGCCGCGGCCGTGCTGCTGGTGGTGCTCGCGGTGACCCGGCCCGGGGTGCTCGCGGCACTGCGGGCCGACGGGCCCGCGCTGCTGCTCTACGGCGTGCTCGCGGCGGCGGGCGTGCAGGTGGCGTTCTTCAACGCGCTGCAGTACCTGCCGGTGGCCGTCGCGCTGCTGCTGGAGTACACCGGCCCGATCCTGGTGATCGGGTGGGTGTGGCTGGTGCGCAGGCAGCCCCCGACGCGGCGCACCGTGCTCGGCGCCGTCGTCGCGCTGGCCGGGCTGTCGCTCGTGGTCGAGGTCTGGACCGGGCTCGGGCTCGCCTGGCAGGGCGTGGCGTGGGGGCTGCTGGCCGCGGTCTGCCAGGCGTCGTACTTCCTCATGGCCGACCGCGCGGGCAGCGCCACCCCGCCGCTCGTCCTGGCCGGGGTGGGGATGACGGTCGGCGCCGTCGTCGTCGCGCTGCTCGGGCTGGTCGGGCTGCTGCCGATCGTGGTCGACCCGGCCGTGACGGGCGTGGTGCTGGCCGGCGTCGACGTCGGGTGGCCGGTGGCGGCGGGGCTGCTCGTGCTCGTCGCGACGGTGCTGGCCTACCTGACCGGCGTGGCCGCCGTGGCCCGCATCGGCGCCACCCGCGGATCGCTCATCGCGCTGCTGGAGGTGGTCGTGTCCGCGGTCGCCTCGTGGTGGCTGCTCGGGCAGGTGCTCGGCCCGGTGCAGGCCCTGGGCGGGGTGCTCATCCTCGCCGGCGTCGCCATGACCACGACCGCCCGGCCCCCCGCCGTGGCCGAGCCGCTGCTGGCCGAGCCGCCGCCGGTGGAGCCGCCGGCACGCGACCCTGCTCCCGGACCGACGGCCCCGGGCGCGACGCGCGCCGATCCGTGAGCCGGGGGCGGCGGCCGTCGGGCCTCGGCAGCGGGCCGTCCGGACGGTGCGGGCGGGTCAGGGGCGCGTGCGGCGCCACCACCACCACCGCCGGCGGCGGCGGGGTGGGGGTTCCGGGGTGGGGGGCGGGGTGGCCGGGGCCGGGACGGCGCGCTCGGCCGCCCACCGCGCGACGGCCTGCTCGACGTCGACCCGCCGCACCGGGACCCGGGGGCCGGTGGGGAAGCGCAGGTACTCGACGACGCGGACGTTCAGCTCCTCGACCGCGTCGCGCACGGCCCGCTCGGTGCGCAGGGCACGCAGGGTGTCGGGGAGCCGGTCGATCTCCTTGCGCAGCTGCACGGCGGGGGGCAGCAGCGCCTCGGACGACACGCCCTCGCGCTCCATCCAGCGGCGCACCCACCACAGCTCGTCGGCGGGGCCCTGCAGCTGCGGGAGCGGCCTGCCCTTGCCCGGCAGGTCGTCGAAGGCGCCGCGCTCGGCCGCCTCCCGGATCGCGCGGTCCACGGCGCTCTCGTACCGGCCCCCGTCGGTCACCCCCGGAACGGTAGGGGCACCATCGCGGGCGTGCCACGCCTGATCCCGACGCCCAGCCGCGTCACCGCCGCCGGGGAGCCCCCGAAGACCATCGACGAGTACGTGGGCCGGGTGAACTCCGGCGACGCCGACCTGTCGATCGCGCACATGCGCAGCCCGTCGGGCTGGTCGGAGCCGGGGCAGCGCCCGGAGTTCGGCGAGTACACGCTCGTGCTCCGCGGGGCGCTGCGCGTGGAGCACGAGGGCGGCGAGCTGACGGTCGCGGCCGGGCAGGCCGTGCACACCGCGCCGGGGGAGTGGGTGCGCTACAGCTCGCCCGGCCCGGACGGCGCCGAGTACGTCGCGGTGTGCCTGCCGGCGTTCGACCTGGACGCGGCGCACCGCGACCGATGAGGATCGGCCCCGTGAGCAGCCTCTGGCACCCCTTCGCCGCGATGGGCGCCGTCCGCGACGCCGAGCTCGTCCTCGTGCGGGGCGAGGACGTGTGGGTCGACGACGACGCCGGGAACCGCTACCTCGACGCGACGGCGAGCCTGTGGTGCGTCAACGCCGGGCACGGCCGCACCGAGATCGCCGACGCCGTGCACCGGCAGATGACCCGGCTCGCGACCTACCAGACCTTCGGCGACTTCACGAACGAGCCGGCGCGGGCGCTGGCCGACCGGCTGGCCGCGCTGGCGCCCGTCCCGGGGGCGACGGTGTTCCTGGGCAGCGGCGGCGGCGACGCGATCGACACCGCCGCGAAGCTCGCGCGGGAGTACTTCGCGCGCACCGGGGAGCCGGAGCGGACGGTGCTGGTCAGCCGCCGGCACAGCTACCACGGCACGCACGGGTTCGGCACCGCGTTGGCCGGGATGCCGGCCAACCGGTTCGCCGCGCCGTTCGTGCCCGACGTGGTGACGGTGCCGCACGACGACGTCGCCGCCCTGGAGGAGGTGCTCGCCGGGGGCGGGGTCGCCGCGTTCCTGGCCGAGCCGGTGATCGGGGCGGGCGGGGTGATCCCGCCGGCGCCGGGCTACCTGGAGGCGGCCGCGGCGGCCTGCCGGCGGCACGGGGCGCTGTTCGTCGCCGACAGCGTGATCTGCGGGTTCGGCCGGCTCGGCACCTGGTTCGGGGTGGAGCGGTTCGGCCTGGAGCCCGACATGATCGCCTTCGCGAAGGGCGTCACCAGCGGGTACCTGCCGCTGGGCGGGCTGGTGGTGCACGAGCGGGTGGCGGCGCCGTTCTGGGCCGAGCACGCGGCCCCGTTCCGGCACGGCGCCACCTACGCGGGCCATCCCACGGCCTGCGCGGCGGCCCTGGCCAACCTCGACGTCCTGGAGCGCGAGGACCTGCTCGCCCGGGCCCGGGTGCTGGAGGGCGAGCTGCACGCCGCGCTCTCGACGCTCGGCGACCACCGCTGCGTCGCCGAGGTCCGCGGCGGGGTCGGGGTGCTCGGCGCGCTGGAGCTGGACCCGGCGCTGCCCCCGCCCACCGTGGCCCGCGCCGCCCGCGAGCGCGGGGTGCTGATCCGGCCGATGACCAGCGCGCTCGGCTTCTCCCCGCCCCTCACCACCCGTCCGGAGCACCTCGACCGGCTCGTCGAGGCCGTCCGCGGGGCGCTCGACGCCGCGGCGTCCTGACCCGCCCGGCGCCGGCACCCGACCCGGGTGTACCGCTGATCGGACTATTCCGGCGGAGCCGGTGATCGCTCTAGTGTCGGGGCTCACCCGACGTCGAGCCGTCCCCAGGGAGCCGCACGTGACCGCGACCGCCACCCAGAAGTACGTCGGGCAGAGCATCCTTCGGCGCGAGGACGCCGCCCTCACCACCGGCCGCAGCACGTTCGTCGACGGCATCGCCGTCCCCGGCACGCTGCACCTCGCCGTGCTGCGCAGCCCGCTCGCCCACGCCCGCATCACCTCCGTCGACCTGGCCGCCGCCCGCGCCCACCCCGGCGTCGTCGCCGCCTTCTCCGGGGCCGACCTGGCCGGGGAGTTCGCGATCGGGCTGCCCTGCGGCTGGCCGGTCACCGAGGACATCCGGATCCCGGACCACCCGCCGCTGGCCGTCGAGGAGGTCAACCACGTCGGCGACGGCGTCGCGGTCGTGGTGGCCACCGACGCCGCGACGGCGCAGGACGCGCTCGGGCTGATCGAGGTCGACTACGCCGAGCTGCCCGCCGTGTTCGACGTCGAGGCCGCGCTCGCCGAGGGCGCCCCGCTCGTGCACGAGTCGCTCGGCACCAACCACTGCTACACCTGGCCGCTGGCCACCGGTGACGTGGACGCCGCGTTCGCCCAGGCCGACGTCGTCGTCGAGGGCCGCTACCTGCAGCAGCGGGTGATCGCCTCGCCGATGGAGCCCCGCGCGGTGCTGGTCGCGCCGGACCCGGTCGGCGGCGGCATGACGATCTACAGCTCCACCCAGGTGCCGCACTTCCTGCGCGACATCGGCGCCATGGTCGTCGGGATGCCGGACGCGAAGCTGCGGGTCGTCGCCCCCGACGTCGGCGGCGGGTTCGGGGCCAAGCTCAACGTCTACGCCGAGGAGGTGCTGGCCCTCGCGCTGGCCCGCCGGCTCGGCAAGCCGGTGAAGTGGACCGAGTCGCGCTCCGAGCACCACGTCGCGACGACGCACGGCCGCGGCCAGGTGCAGAAGATGGCCGTGGCGGCCACCCGCGAGGGCAAGATCCTCGGGATGAAGGTGGAGCTGCTCGCCGACATGGGCGCCTACCTGCAGCTGCTCACCCCGGGCATCGCCGTGTTCGGCGCGTTCACCTACTGCGGGCTCTACGACTTCGGCTCGTACTCCTTCGACTGCAAGGGCGTGTTCACCAACCTCACGCCCACCGACGCCTACCGCGGCGCCGGGCGCTCCGAGGCCGCCTACGCCCACGAGCGGATCATGGACGACCTGGCCCGCGAGCTGGGCATGGACCCCGCGGAGCTGCGGATCCGCAACCTGCACCCGAAGTTCGACGAGCCGCGCACCGTCCCGTCGGGCGTGCTCTACGACTCCGGGGACTACGAGCCCTGCATGCGCGAGGCGATGCGGCTGGTGGACTACGAGGCCGTGCGCGCCGAGCAGCGGGCCCGCCGCGAGTCCGGCGACCCCGTGCAGATCGGCATCGGCATCGGCAACTTCACCGAGAGCGGCGGGCTCTCGCCGTCGAAGGTGGCCGCCGGGGTGCGGCTGCAGAGCGGCGGCTGGGAGGCCGCGACGGTGCGCATGCTGGTGTCGGGCAAGGTCGAGGTGGTCACCGGGACCTCACCACACGGTCAGGGTCACGAGACGGCGTGGTCGCAGATCGCCGCGGACGCGCTCGGCGTGCACCCCGACGACGTCGAGGTGCTGCACTCCGACACCGCGATCGCCCCGTTCGGCCGCGACACCTACGGCTCGCGCAGCCTGCCCGTCGGCGGCGTCTCGGTGCACCTGGCCGCGCACAAGGTGGTGGAGAAGGCGCGCCGCATCGCCGCGCACCTGCTGGAGGCCGCGGAGGAGGACGTCGTCTTCGAGGACGGCCGGTTCTCCGTGGCGGGCACCGAGGCGGGCCGGACCATCCAGGAGATCGCGATGGCCGCCTACCTCGCCGACGACCTGCCCGAGGGCATGGAGCCGCTGCTGCAGGCGGACAACACGTTCGACCCGCCGAACTTCACCTGGCCCTTCGGCACGCACATCGCGGTCGCCGAGGTCGACACCGAGACCGGGTTCTCGCGGCTGCGCCGGTTCGTCGCCGTGGACGACTGCGGGCACGTGGTCAACCCGCAGATCGTGGAGGGCCAGCTGCACGGCGGCATCGCCCAGGGCATCGGGCAGGCCCTCTACGAGCACGCCACGTTCGACGAGGCGGGCCAGCCCACCGCGGCGACGCTGGCCGACTACCACGTCCCGGCGGCCACGGACCTGCCGCACATCGAGCTCGGCTCCACCGTCACCCCGTCGCCGACGAACCCGATGGGCGTCAAGGGGATCGGCGAGTCGGGAGCGATCGGCAGCTCGCCCGCCGTCGTCAACGCCGTCATCGACGCCGTCGCGCACCTCGGCGTCACCCACCTCGACATGCCGGTCACACCGCAGCAGGTGTGGCGGGCCCTGAAGGAATCGTCACAGCGGGAGAAGCGATGACAGTCGAGATCAACTGTGACATGGGCGAGGCCTTCTCGATCTACCGCTGCGGCGACGACGAGGGCCTGATGCCGCTGGTGACGCTGGCCAACGTGGCCTGCGGGTTCCACGCCTCGGACCCGTCGGTGATGGCCGGCACCGTGGCGCTGGCCAAGCGGCACGGCGTGAAGGTCGGCGCGCACCCCTCGCTGCCCGACCGCGAGGGCTTCGGCCGCCGCGAGATGAAGATGGGCCGCGAGGAGCTCACGGCCTCGGTGCTCTACCAGATCGGCGCGCTCAGCGCGTTCCTGCGCGCGGAGGGCATGGAGCTCAACCACGTCAAGCCGCACGGCTCGCTCTACGGCATGGCCGCCCGCGACGAGGAGGTCGCCGGCGCGATCGCCGACGCCGCGGACGTGTTCGGCGTGCCGCTGATGGGCATGGCAGGCACCGTGCACGAGAAGGTGTGGGGGCAGCGGGAGGCGGGGTTCCTCTCCGAGTACTACGCCGACCTCGACTACCGTCCCGACGGATCGCTGATCATCACGCGCGTGCACGAGCCCTTCGACCCGGCGACCTCGGCGGAGCGCGCGCTGCGCGCCGTCACCGAGGGGGTGGCCACCGCCGTGGACGGCACCGAGATCCCGGTGCGCGCCGACTGCGTGTGCGTGCACTCCGACACCCCGAACGCGGTCGAGCTGGCCACGGCCGTGAAGGCCGCACTGCAACCCCACCTGACCTGAGGAGCTCCCCATGGCCCGGCACGAGGTCGTGTCCCCGATCCCCGGCGTGTTCTACCGGCGCCCCGACCCGGACAGCCCGTTCTTCACCGAGGCCGGGCAGACCGTCGGCGCCGACGACACGGTCTGCCTCGTCGAGGTGATGAAGTCCTTCCACGAGGTGCCGGCCGGGGCGGCGGGCACGGTGGTGGAGTTCCTCGTCGAGAACGAGGCGATGGTCGACGCGGGCCAGGTCGTCGCGGTCATCGAGGCCTGATGAGGCGGCTGCTCGTCGCCAACCGCGGGGAGATCGCGCTGCGCGTCGTCCGCGCCGCCCGGGACCTCGGCATCGAGACCGTGGCGGTGCACAGCGAGGCCGACGTCGACGCCCCGCACGTCCGCCTCGCCGACCACGCCGTCGCGATCGGGCCGGCCCAGGCCACGAAGAGCTACCTCGTGGTCGACGCGCTGGTCGCCGCGGCCCGGGACTCCGGGGCCGACGCGGTGCACCCCGGGTACGGGTTCCTGTCGGAGCGGCCGTCGTTCGCCGCGGCCGTCGCCGACGCGGGCCTGACGTTCGTCGGCCCGGACGCCGCCACGATCGAGCGGATGGGCGACAAGGTCGCCGCGCGCGAGGTCGCGCGGGCCGCGGGCGTGCCGACGGTGCCGGGCACCCCGGGCGGGGTCGAGGACGTCGACGCCGCGGTGGCCGCCGCCGCGGAGGTCGGCTACCCGGTGATGCTCAAGGCCGCCGCGGGCGGTGGCGGGCGCGGCATCCGCGTCGTCGACGACGAGGACGCGCTGCGCAAGGGCTTCCCCCAGGCCACCCGGGAGGCGTCCACCGCGTTCGGGGACGGCCGGATGTACCTGGAGCGGTTCGTGCGGCGCGCCCGGCACGTCGAGGTGCAGGTGCTCGGCGACGGCGAGCGGGTCGTGCACCTGTTCGAGCGCGAGTGCTCGCTGCAGCGGCGCCGGCAGAAGGTCGTGGAGGAGGCGACGGCCCCCGGCATCGGCGAGCAGGTGCGCGCGGCGATGACCGAGGCCGCGGTGCGGCTGGCCGCGGAGTGCGGCTACCGCAGCGCGGGCACCGTCGAGTTCCTCGTCGACGACGAGACCGGCGAGTTCTTCTTCATCGAGATGAACACCCGCATCCAGGTCGAGCACCCCACGACCGAGCTGGTGACCGGGGTCGACCTGGTGGCCGAGCAGCTGCGCGTCGCGGCGGGCGAGCCGCTGCGCCTGCGCCAGGACGACGTCGTGGCGCGCGGGCACGCGATCGAGTTCCGGATCTGCGCGGAGGACCCGGACAAGGGGTTCCTGCCCCAGCCCGGCAAGGTCGGGCGGGTGCACCTGCCGGCCGGGCCGTGGGTGCGCAGCGACACCTGGCTGGAGCCGGACTCCGCCGTGTCGCCGTACTACGACTCGCTGCTGGCGAAGGTGATCGTCTGGGGCGCCGACCGCGACGAGGCGATCCGCCGCTCGCGCCGCGCGCTGCACGAGCTGGAGGTCGACGGCGTCGCCACGACGACGTCGATGCACCGCGCACTGCTGGACGAGCCGTGGTTCGCCGCGGGGGACTTCCACACGTCGACGCTGGAGGGCTGGTTGAAGTGACCGCGACCGTCGAACAGGCCCGCTACAGCTGGGGCGGTGACGAGTTCGTCTTCGTCGAGCTCGCCGAGGAGATGAGCCTGCAGGCGAACTTCCGGGCCATGGCGATCACCACGGCGCTGCGCGAGCGGCGCCCGGACGGGCTGCTCGACATCTGCCCGGCCAACGCCTCCTACCAGGTGCGCTACGACCCGGACGTGCTCGACCCGCACACCCTCATGGCCCTGCTGAAGGACTGCGAGGCGCAGGTCGGCGACGCCGCGGACGTCGCGCTGCCCACCCGGGTGCTGGAGATCCCGGTGCTCTACCGCGACCCGTGGACCACCGAGACGCTCATGCGGTTCCGCGACCGCCACCAGGACCCCGACGCCACCGACATCGAGTACGCGGCCCGGATCAACGGCTATGCCGACGTCGAGGAGTTCATCGCCGCGCACTCGGGCTCACCGTGGTTCACCTCGATGGTCGGGTTCGTCGCGGGCCTGCCGTTCAAGTTCCAGATGGTGCCCCGGGAACGGCAGATCCTCGTGCCCAAGTACCTGCGCCCGCGCACCGACACCCCCAAGCAGACGGTCGGCTACGGCGGCTGCTTCTCCTGCATCTACTCGGTGCGCGGCGCGGGCGGCTACCAGATGTTCGGCATCACCGCGGCCCCGATCTACGACCCGACGCAGTCGCTGCCGGACTTCACCGACTTCATGGTGTTCTTCCGGCCCGGCGACATCGTGAAGTTCCTGCCCGTCGAGCGGGAGGAGTACGACGCCCAGCTCGCCGAGGTCGAGGCCGGGACGTTCCGCATCACCCAGCGGCCGGTCGAGTTCGCGCTCAGCGCCTTCCTCGCCGATCCCGACGGCTACAACGCGACGCTGCTGGAGGTGCTGCGGTGAGCATCGAGGTGCGCAAGCCCGGCCTGTCGACGACGGTGCAGGACACCGGCCGCACGGGCTACTACGACCTGGGCATCCCACCCTCGGGCGCGCTGGACCAGTACGCGCTGCGCGCGGCCAACCTGCTCGTCGGCAACGCCGAGGACGCGGCCGTGCTGGAGATCGTCTACATGGGTCCGGAGCTGGTGTTCGGCGAGGACGCGGTCGTCGCCCTGGCCGGCGCGTCGATGGTGCCCAAGGTCAACGGCGAGGACCGCCCGCAGTGGGAGTCCTTCGCCGTCGCCGCGGGGGACGTGCTGAGCTTCGGCTACCTCACCGGCGGCGCGCGGGCCTACCTGGCCGTGTCCGGCGGCGTCGACGTCCCGGTGGTGCTGGGCAGCCGCTCGACCTACGGGCTCGGCGCGCTCGGCGGGTTCTCCGGCCGTCCGCTCGCGGCCGGGGACGAGTTGCCGGTCGGCCGGGGGGCCGGCGCCGTGGGGCGCAGCGTGCCCGCGGACCTGCGGCCGTCCTACGCCAAGGACGTCGAGGTCCGGGTGATGATGGGGCTCTACGACCACCGCCTCACCCCGGCGGGCCGCGCGACGTTCCTGGACACCACGTGGTCGCTCACGCCGGTGGCCGACCGGATCGGGTTCCGCTACTCCGGCGCGGAGCTGGAGACGGTGGACCGCGAGCCGCCGTTCGGGGCCGGGCAGGACCCGTCCAACATCGTCGACGCCCCGTACCCGATCGGCTCCATCCAGGTGCCGGGCAGCGTCGAGCCGATCGTGCTGCACCGCGACGCGGTGTCCGGCGGCGGCTACATGATGGTGGCCACCGTCCTGTCCGGGGACCTCGACGTCGTCGCGCAGTCGGCGCCGGGGACGCGCACCCGGTTCGTGGAGGTCGACCTGGACGGCGCGCTGGCGATCCGGGCCGAGCGCCGCGCCCGGCTGGAGCGGCTGCGGGAGGCGCTGGCCTGAACGGGCGCCGCGCCTGCGACGATCGTCGGCGTGCTGACCGCCCCGCCGCCCCGGACCCGGTCGCACGCGGTCGCGGGCGTCGGTGTCCCGCTCGGGTACCTGCTGCTCGCGGTGCTGGTCACCGGGCCGTGGTGGGCGCCGCTGGGCCGGCGGGTCACGTCGGTCAACGAGCCCGACGCCGTGCTGTTCGGCTGGCTGCTCACCTGGACGCCGCGGGCGCTGGCCGACGGCAGGCTGCCGCTGTACTCCGACGCGCTCAACCACCCCGACGGCATCAACCTGATGTGGAACAACGGGATGGTGCTGCCGGGGCTGCTGCTGGCCCCGGTCACGGCGGCGTTCGGCGGGCTCGGCGCTGTCACGGTCGCGACGGCGCTCGGCCTGGCCGCCACGGCGGCGTCGGCGTTCTGGTGCCTGCGGGCGCTGGAGGTGGGCACGGTCCCGGCCGCGGTCGGCGGGCTGCTCGCCGGGTTCTCGCCGGCGATGGTGGCCCAGGCGGCGGGCGGGCACCCGAACCTGGTGCTCAACCCTCTCGTCCCGGTGCTCCTGCTGCTGGCCGTGCGGCTGCTGACCGCGGCGCGCCCGGCCCGCTCCACCGCGGTGCTGCTGGGCGTCACCGCGGGCGTGCAGGTGCTGGTGGGGGAGGAGATGCTGTTCCTCTCCGGGGTCGTCGTCGCGCTGTTCCTGCTGGTCCTGGTCGTGTCGTACCCGCGCGAGGCGCGGCGCCGCGCCGGCCCGGTCGCCGCGCACGCGCTGCTCGCCCTGGCGGTGTTCGCCGTCGTCGGCGGGCCGGCGCTGGCGTTCCAGCTGTTCGGGCCGCTGCCGCAGGAGGGCAGCCCGTTCGCCACCGCCTACTACTCCACCGACCTCGCCGGGTTCGTCGTCGGCACCGAGCTGCAGGCCCTCACCCCCGACGCGGACGCGGCCCGGTCGGCCGGGTTCGCGGGCGGGCTGGAGGAGCACACGGCGCTGCTCGGCGTCCCGCTGCTGCTGCTCGCCCTCGCGGCGCTGCTGCGCCACCGCCGCGACGCGCGGGTGCGCACCGTGCTGCTGGTGGCGCTGCTCAGCGGTGTGCTGGCGCTGGGCCCTGAGCTGGTGGTCGACGGGGAGGCCACCGGGGTGCCGCTGCCGTGGGCGCTGCTCGCGCCGCTGCCGGGGTTCGAGCACGTCATCGCCACCCGGCTGCCGCTGTTCACCACCGGGCTCGTCGCCGCCGGGCTGGCGCTGGCGCTGGACCGGGTGCGCGCGGACCCCTTCCGGGTGCGGGTGCCCGTCGCCGTCGCGGTGGGGGTCGCGCTGCTGCCGCTGGTGCCCGTCGCGCTGCCGGCCCGGGACGCGCCGCTGGTCCCGGCGTTCCTCACCTCCGCCGACCCGGCGCTGGACTGCCCCGGCGGGAGCGTGCTGCTGCTGCCGTTCCCGGCCGCCCCCGAGGTCGACGCGATGGCGTGGCAGCAGGCCGCGGGGATCTCCTTCGCGATGCCCGGAGGCTACTTCATCGGGCCGGGCCGCGACGGCCGCGCGTACGTCGGCGGGCAGCCCACGGCGACCGGCCGGCTGCTGCGCGACGTGCACGCCGACGGCGTCGTCCGGCCGGTGACGGCGGAGGTGCGCGAGCGCTTCCGGGCCGACGTCGCCCGCTGGGGGGCCTGCTCGGCCGTGCTGGGCCCGTCCCGCCACGTCGACGCGCTGGTGCTGCAGACCACCGCCCTGGTCGGGGCGGAGCCGGAGTACGTGGGCGACGTGGCCGTGTGGCGCGGGCTGGACCGCCTCGCCGGGTGAGCCGGCCGGTCAGGTGGCGGGCTCGTCGTCGGCGGCCGCCCGGCGGATGGCGATGGGCCCCAGGGCCCACAGCGCGGCGAACACGACGAACGCGACCACCCCCGCGACGAGGGCCGGGCCGATGCCGAGCACCACGTCGAAGATCAGCGTGATCACGCCGACCACGGCGAGCCCGAGCACGGCGAACCCGGCCAGGGCGAACCGCTGGCCCGCGGCGACGAGGGTGTCGCGGGCGTTCTGCCGGAACAGCACCCGGTGCAGTACGACCGGGCTGATCAGCAGGCCGGTGGCGAGCACCGCCAGCGACACGACGACCAGGTAGAGCAGGCGCTGCTGCGTGGTGAGATCGGGGAAGCGGGCCTGGAAGGGCACCGTGAGCAGCAGGCCGGTGAGCAGCTGGACGCCGGTCTGCGCGACCCGCAGCTCCTGGAGCAGGTCGTCCCAGTTGCGGTCGAGCCGCGACCGGCTGTCCCCGTCGGCGGGTGCGGCGCGGTCGGGCGTTCCGGGCCGGTCGACGTCCTGGGTCATGCGTGCTCCTCGTGCGCGTCGCTGCGGGAGCGGCATCGTCGCGCAGGTGACGCCGCCGCCGCGAGCGGCAGGCGGGTGGTGGGCCACCCCCCGGAATTGGGGGGAACGGCACCGCCCGATGCATGGCTGTCCGGCACCGGCGCGACCCCGGATCCTCCGCGGCATGAGGGTGCGACGGCACGACCCGGTCCGACCCGGCCGGCGTTCCCGGTGACCGTCGAGGAGGGCCTGCGGACGAGCCCGGGGCGTCCGGTGCGCGTCGACGCGACGGGCGCGCACCGCCGCGTCCCGCGGCGCACCCTCCCGGTGCGGCCCGGGCCGCCGCCCCGCCCCGCGCCCGTCCGGATGTCCGCGGCGCCGCGCCCACCCCGGACGGTGCTGCCCTACCTGGTGACCGTCGTGGTGTCGATGCTCGTCGTCGGGCTGGCGAGCGTGCTGGTCGGTCGGGCCGTGGCCCGGGAGGACGCCCTCGACGGCGCGGTCGCCCGGGCCGTCGCGGCGGCGACGCTCGCCGTCGTCCCCGCGCTGACCGACGGGGTGCTCACCGGGGACCCGGCCGCGCTCCAGCGCCTGGACCGCGCGGTGCGCGCGGACGTCCTCAACGTCTCGCTGCTGCGGGCGACGATCCGGGCCGCGGACGGCACGGTCCTCTACTCCGACGAGCCGCGGCTGGTCGGGGAGCGCTTCGTCCTCGACGCCGACGAGCTCGCCGCCCTGCACGGGGCCGGGCCCGCGGCGGAGGTGGCGGACCTGACCACGCCCGAGAACCGCTTCGAGGACCCGTCGGTGCCGGTCCTGGAGGTCCACCTGCCGGTGCGCACCCCGGGCGGCACGCCGCTGCTGTTCGAGGTCCACACCCGCGGGTCCGACGTCGCCGGCGCCGCCCAGCGGATCTGGCTGGGGTTCCTGCCGGTCGGCATCGGCGCCCTCGTGCTGCTGGAGCTGCTGCAGCTGCCCATCGCGGCCGTGCTCGCCCGCCGCCTGCGCCGGGCCCGCGACCAGCGGGAGGACGCGATGGCGCGGGCCCTGTCGGCGGTGGAGGAGGAGCGGGCGCGGATCGCCGGGGACCTGCACGACGGCGTCGTGCAGGACCTGGCCGGGGTCGCCTTCACGCTCGGGGCGGCGACCCGGGCGGGTCGCGTCGACCCGGCCCGGGTCGACCCGGAGGAGCTCGACGCGGCGGCCGACCGGGTGCGCCGCTCGGTGCGCGCGCTCCGCTCGCTGGTCGTGGAGATCTACCCGCCGGACCTGCACGCCGAGGGCCTCGGCGGCGCCCTCCCGGACCTGGCCGCCCGGCTCGTCCCGCCGGGGACGGCGGTGCTCCTGGAGGTGGCCGACCTGCTGCCGGCCCAGCCGGGGGAGGACGTCGAGCTCGTCTACCGGGTCGCGCAGGAGGCGCTGCACAACGTGGTGCGACACGCCGCCGCCCGGTCCGTCACGGTGACGTTGGCCGCCCGCGCCGGCGGGGTGCGGCTCACGGTCGCCGACGACGGCGCCGGCTGCGACCCGCGGCGGATCGCCGGGCTCCCCGGGCACCTGGGCCTGCGCGCGCTGGGCGAGCTGGCGGCGCGGCGCGGTGCCGTGCTGACGGTCCGCAGCGCGCCGGGCCGCGGCACGGTGCTGGTCCTGCAGACCGGGGCGGGGCGGCCCCGGTGATCCGGGTGCTGGTGGTCGACGACCACGCCGTCGTGCGGGAGGGCCTGCAGGCGCTGCTGTCCACCGCCGAGGACCTGACCTGCGTCGGCACGGCGGCGGACGGCGCGGACGCCGTCGCCCTCGTGGAGCGGGTCGCGCCGGACGTCGTGCTGATGGACCTCGTCATGCCCGGGACCGACGGGGTCGGGGCGACCCGGCAGATCGTCGCCCGGCACCCGGGCACGGCCGTCGTCGTGCTGTCCTCGGCGGGGGACGAGACCCGCATCCGGGCCGCCCTGTCGGCGGGGGCGTGCGGCTACCTGCTCAAGCACGTCGGCCCCGACGAGCTGCTCGACGCCGTCCGCGCGGCGCACCGCGGGGAGGCGCCGCTCGACCCGCGGGCCGGGCGGGTCCTGCTGGACATGCGCCGCCGTCCCGAGCAGGAGCTCACCCCGCGCGAGGTCGACGTGCTGCGGCTGGTGGCCCAGGGGCTGGCGAACAAGCAGGTCGGGCGCCGCCTCGGGATCGCCGAGCGCACCGTCAAGACCCACCTGACACGGGTCATGCAGCGCATCGGGGTGACCGACCGGGTGCAGGCCGCGCTGTGGGCGCGCGACCACCTGCCGCCGGGGTGAGGCGGTCCCCGTGAACGGGGCTACGGCCCGCCCCACGCCGGGGCTGCCCGCCCGCGCCGCCGTGACCGACCTTTCGGGGACGGCGGACGGCTCGCGAGGACCGCCCGGCACCGACCGCCGAGGAGCACAGGTGACGGTGGCTCCCGCCATCCGCCCGAGAGGTCCCCGATACCCGCTCCCGACCGGTCCTACGACCATCGTCCGATGGTCCCGCCCGCCGCCCTCCCGCACAGTGCACCCATGCCCGACGCACAGGTGCCCGGCCGGTCCGTGGCGGTCCCGTCGCCCGCGACGGCGCCCGCGGGACTGGTGATCGCCGGGCTGGGCCACGTCGCCCTCGGGATCGCCCGGGACGCCGTCGCCGCGGGCTGCGAGGTGACGTGCTTCGGCCCGCAGGCCCTCCAGGTGGCCCGGTTGGTGGGCGGTCTGGCCGGGGACGACGCGCTCGCCGGTGCGCTGCGGGTCGCGCTCTGCGGCGGCCGGCTGGTGCTGACCGACGGGGTGCTCTCGGCCCCCGCGGCGGGCGTGGGCACCGCGGTGCTGGCGCCCGCGGGGCGCGACGAGGACCCCGCCCTGCCCGGCCGGGTCGAGGTCGCCGCGGCCGCGCTCGCCCCGCACCTGCGGCCCGGCTCGCTGGTGGTCGTGGCCGGGCGCGCCCGGCTGCGCGAGCACGGCGACATCGTGGCCGGGACGATCGGGCTGCTCACCGGGCTGTCCGCGGGGCGGGACTACGCGCTGGGCTTCGCCGTGCCGCAGGGCGGGAGCCTGCCGCGGGCCACCGTCGTCAGCGGGGTCGACACGGCCTCGGCCCGCGCGACCGAGGACCTGTTCCGGGCGCTCGGCCGCGGCACGCTGCGGATCGCGCCGGTCGAGGCCGCCGAGTTCGTGGCGCACCTGCGCGACGCCCTGGGCAGGCGGGCCCCGGCCCTGGCCTGCACGAGCGTGCGCCGCTGACCGCCGGCTCGGCGGATCGGCGGGGTCGGCGGGTCAGCGGGTCAGCAGGTCCGCGTGATGGCGGGCCGCCACCTCCGGGTGCGAGCGGAACCAGCCCTTGAGCGCGTTGTCGCCGAACCGCGGCAGCATCGCGTTGTCCGCGCTCGCGGTGACCCCGGGCGCGCGGGCCGCGAGCTCGGGGGTGAGCGGCACGGGATCGAGCACGGCGTCCAGCCGCGGCGACCAGAAGAACCCGACGGACTGCCGGGTGGCCCCCGGCGCGCAGGGCAGCACCCGGTGCACCGTCGCCCGCAGGTAGCCGTGCGTGGCGACCTCCAGCATCTCCCCGACGTTGACGACGAGCGCCCCGGGCACCGGCGGTACGTCCACCCAGCCCGCCCCCGACGACGGGCGGGCCTGCAGCCCGCCCGTGCCGTCCTGCAACAGCAGCGTGAGGAAGCCCCAGTCGGCGTGCGGGCCGACGCCCTGGGCGTCCGGGCCGTCGTCCGCGGTGCCGACGTAGCGGATGAGCTTGCCGAACCAGTGCGGCTCCCCGGCGAACACGGGGTCGAAGTGGCCCGCGGGCAGGCCGAGCGCGGCGGCGACGGCCCGGGTCAGCTCGGTGCCCACGCCGGCCAGCAGCCCGGCCCAGGCCAGCACGACCGGGCGCAGCGCGGGCAGGGCCGCGTCGGGCCACTGGTTGGGGCCCTCCAGCAGCCGGTAGTCCGCGTCCCACTCCGCGCGCGGGCGGGGTGCCTGCTCGGGGGCGAAGTCGAGCTGCTCGCG
>JAPLAT010000593.1 GCA_026393175.1 Pseudonocardiales bacterium | reverse complement strand
GCCCCCGCTCCCGATCTCGGGCCACCCGTGGATGGCCCGGGACCTACCGCCTACTGCGGCTCGGACCGTGCGTGCCGGGCGAGGAGCCGCTGTGGCTCAACGGCCCGGACCCTCGACGGTCCGGCAGGCACTCGGGACCCCCGACCTACCCCCGGCCGGCGCAGTGCCGTCCGGTCTGGCCGATCCTGCTGGGAGTCCTGATCGTGGCTCTCCTGATCGGGGCTGGTCTCCTGATCGGCACGGCGTTCTGCCCATGCCGGTGAACCGATCTTGTCGGGCCGGATCTCTAGGTTCCGGCGGCGTGTACGTCCCCGACTACCCGGCCGACCTGACGTTCCTCGAAGCGCTCACCGACTCGGGACAGTGGCGCGAGCAGGGCGTGACGCACTGGCACGCAGCGGGCGGGGAGGGCCAGAGGAGGACTCCGTCCCCTGGGGTGTCGGTCGCACCAACGGCCACGCCGAGCGCGTTTGCACTGGCAAGTAGACCGCTGATCTCCTCTATGCGGTTTCCCTGGCGTGTGGGGTGGGGCGAGCCCGGAGCGCGTCGCAGAGGCGCGCTCAGGCGCCTACGCGCTCTCCGGCGCCGTGATGCTGCCCGCACCGGGCGACCGTCCTGGTCAGCCCGTCCTCGTCCTGATCCTCGCTGACTGACGCCGAGTGGAAGACCTTCAGTGTCCCGAGCTCAACGGCTCCGGTTTGACGCCGGCCACCACCCGTTGTCGGATCTCGCCGAGCTGCTCGATGACGAGTCGGACCTCGTCGCCGGGCTGCAGCCAACCGCGAAAGCCGTCGGGGTCCAGCGCGTAGTGCTCGAACAGGCAGCCCGATGGCACCGTGCCCGACCCGATCACGTCACCTGGTCGCAGGTGCGTACCTCGCGAGGTGTAGGTGATCATGTCGGGAAAGCCCCAGTCGATCGAGTCCCAGCGTCCCTCGCTGACGAGATCATCGTTGACGTAGCCGGTCATGGCCAGGTCGAACGCGTTGTGGCTACGGTGGGACTCGATCTCGTCGGGCGTGACAAGCATCGGGCCCAGGGTGTTGGCGCCGTCCTTGCCCTTCGCGGGTCCGAGCCGCAGCGCCATCTCGTCGATCTGCAGGTCGCGGGCGCTCCAATCGCACAGCAACATGTAACCGGCGATGTGCTCCTCGGCGCGGTCGAGCGCGATCGTGGATCCGGGCCGCCCGATCACCGCGCAGACCTCCAGCTCGTAGTCGAAGCGCTCGCTCCCCGGCGAGATCGCGACGTCGTCGTGTGGACCTATCACCGCGGCGGTGTTGGAGAAGTAGAACGCCGGGAACCGCTCGTGCCGCTCGTCGACGGGGATGTCGGCCGCTCCCTGGCAGTTGCGCAGGTGCTGGAGGAAACCGGTGCAGTCGCGGATCGACCGGGGTTGCAGTGGTGCGCGCAGGGTGAGCCCGCTCAGCAGCACGGTCTCGGTCGGGGACGTGGCGGCCCGCTCTCCCGCGGCCTGCAGGCCGTCGGCGTCGAGCAGGTCGAGGAGCGTGACACCGGGTTCGAGACCGTGGACGTCGTTGCCGTCCACCAGTCCGACGCGGTCGTCGCCGGCAGCGGAGGCGTAGGTGACGAAGCGCATCAGACGATCTCCTCGGGAACGGCGAAGCCCTCCAGCGCAGCGATCCGCTCCAGGACGGTGAGCCGGTCCGGGCGTGGCAGGCTGGGGTCGAGCTGCTGGTAGACGTTGAGGACGTTCTGCGCGAGCCGGCCATGCTCGGGCAGCTCCGCCCACGCTCCGAGGTCGATCGTGGCGATGGCCTCGTCGACGGTGAGCCCCTGCTCGAAGCGCTTGCGCGCTTCTGCCTCGACGAACACGAGGTACTCGCGCATCCCGCTCACCCCGGACTTGTCCGTGACCGGCCCGTGGCCGGGCACGATCTGGTTGACCGCCATGTCGAGGATGCGGTCGCAGGCGGCGATCCACCGGTCGATCGGGCCAGCCCAGGCAATCGGGGTGCCGCCGATGAAGAGGATGTCGCCGGCGTAGAGCAGTCGCGCGTCCGGGACGAGCACGAGCGTGTCGCCCGGGGTGTGCGCAGGGCCCACTTGAATGAGCTGCACCTCCTGCCCGCCGACGTCGAGGCTCAGCTCGCCCTCGAACGTGCGGTTCGGGCCGGTGGCGGTGATGCCCTCGAACTCGAACGGTCCGAAGATCGACCGGGCGAAGTCGCCCAGTACGTCGTTTCGCCGCTTGAGCGAGGCCAGTGAGTCGACCGCACCCTGGGTCATCAGCTCGGCCGCCGCCGCGGAGGCGATGATCTCGACGTCCCGCGCCGCGACGAGCTCGTTGCCGAAGACGTGGTCGCCGTCGGAGTGGGTGTTGACCAGCGTCGTCAGCGGGTGGTGGTCGGTGACAGGGGCGATACCGGCCAGCATTTCCCGGGTCAGCGCCAGGTCGAAGAGGGTGTCGACCATGAGCGACGTTCCGGACCCGGTGATCAGGCCGGAGTTGCTCCAGCCCCAGCTGCCATCGGGCAGCATCCAGGCGTGGCAGCCGTCGCCCAGGTCGTGCAGGCCCTTCCGGTACGCGATAGCGCTCACGACCGCCCGTCCTGATCGGTCACGAGCCGGACCGGCAGCGAGGTGAAGTTCCGGATCTCCCGGTTGGGGTTACGGACCGCCGGGCCCGCGAGCTCGAAGCGCTGGACCCGCGTGCTGAGCGCGCTGAGCAGCTCGACGGCCTCCAGGCGCGCCACCGGCGCACCGATGCACAGGTGGATCGAGGCACCGAACGCGACGTGCTGGCGGGCGTCGGCCCGGGTCACGTCGAAGACGTCCGGGTCGGCGAACCTCACCGGGTCCCGGTTGGCCGCCGGGAGTATCGCGCACACGTCGGCGTCCGCGGGGATCGTGACGCCCGTGAGCTCGACCTCCTCGGTCGTGCGCCGGAAGAACTGGCGGAACGGCGAGTCCCAACGCAGCACCTCCTCGACCGCGTTCGGGATGAGGGTCGGATCGGCGCGCACCGCGTCCCACGCCTGGGGGAACAGCGCGAACGCGTGCACGGCGTTGGCCATCAGGCTGTTGGTGGAATCGATGCCGGCCAGCCAGATCGAGCCGAGGGTCAGCAGGCGCTCCTCGCCGTCGCCGAGCAGCCCCGTGTCGCCGCCCTGCTCCATGATCAGACGACCCAGGCAGTGCGCCGGCATCCCGGCCAGCCCGGTGGTCCCGAGCCACTCGAAGGCCTCCATCACCCGCGCGAAGTGGATCGGGTCGGCATCGGGGCCGACCATGTGCATCACCGAGTCCGCCCACGACGTGATCGTCATCGTGTCGGGCGGGGTGATCCCGGTGAGCTGGCGGATCGCGAGGTCGGGAAGCGGCTGGGTCAGCGCCGTCACGACGTCGATGACGCCCTCCGCCACGGCGGCGTCGACGTGGGCCTCGGTCACCTCCCGGATCCCCGGACGCATCTCCTCGATGGTGCTGCGTCGGAACTGCTGCTGTACCGACCGCCGGATGCGGGTGTGCTCAGGAGGGTCGTTGTCGATGAAGGGAGCCCGCAGCCCGGACTCCGCCACCCGGACGTAGCTCGAGCCCAGACCTGAGACGAACCGGCGGTGGTCGCGAAGCACCGCGGAGACCGTCTCGTAGCGGGCGACCACCCAGAGGTTCCGCTCCGGGAGGTGAACGACCGGACCGATGTCCCGCAAGCGCTCGTAGACCGGGTAGGGGTCGTCGAGGTGCTCGAGCAGGAACGGGTCGAGATCGGGCGGGACGGACACGTCGGCGTGCGTCATCGCGGCCATGGCGCAGTACGCTCCTCACTTTGTGCACTGGCGTGCAGATAGTGAGGACTGTTGCACTTGAGTGCACATCTGTCCAGGGGCAGACGGGCCTCCTGCACCGCAGTGCAGACTGACTGCGTGACACAGGTGGCGGCAAACGACGGTCAGACGCGACGGCGTCTCGCCAACCGGGAGCGGCTGTTCACCGCCGCCGTCGATCTGATCACGGCCCACGGGTACGAGGCGACCACGATGGACGGGATCGCGGCACGGGCCGGTATGTCTCGCCGCGCCACGTTCAACCACTTCGCGACCAAGGGCGACATCACGGTCGAATGGGCCCGGCGTCGCCGCGCTCGGGCGGCCACAGCCGCGCACATCCCGGGGGACACCGGCATCCTCGACGGGCTGCGCGCGTACTTCCACGAGCTGGCCGTCATCACCGAGTCACATCCGACGGAGACCCGCGAGATGCTTCTCGGCTTTCTCGGCGTGGCGGGACCGGTCTTCCACCGGACGCCCATGGGCAGCGAGCTCGGCGCGTGGATGGCGGGCGCGTCGACGGACCCCGCCCGGTCCGCGCTTGCGGCCGAGATGCTCTACGACGTGTACATGGGGACGCTGTTTCGCTGGATGCGCGACGAGTCCCCTCCGGAGGGTGCTTTCGCCGCGGCGCTCGACCAGGCGATCGACATCGCCCTGCACGGCGTCGCCACCATTCTGGAGCCTCCACGGTCCGGTGTGGACAGCAGCGACTGCTCCGGCTCCGGGAGACCCGCGGTGCAGTGAACGGAGGAACTGCGACCGCGTGCGTCGGCGATGATGTGCGGCCTGCGGTGATCGGATTCCCGCCCGCAGCGCGGCGGCGAGTCACGGGAGTAGATCGGCGTCACCGTAGACCGATCGGTGGCATCCTCCCGTTGCAACCAGGATCGGGCTCATTCATCGGTGGCGGTCTCCGGACGCTCACCCTTCCGCATCACCGGCAGCCGCTCCACGGCACCGGAGGCGGTGGCGAGGAGCCGGTCAGCGATCACGAGCAGCGGCGCGACGCGACCCGCGGTCTGTTCGTCACACCGTTGGAGCCGGTCGCGGCAGCGGTCGAGCACGGTGAGCGGCAGGGCGGAGAGGGTCTGCCCGGGAGGGCGTCGTGAGACCGTCGGGTGCGGGCGGGTCGGCGAGAGGCGGCGCAGCAGCTCCCACTGCCACCCGAGCAGACGGAGCTCCCGGTGTCCGAGGCGCTCCTGCAGGCGGGGCAGCAGCTCGTCCTCCTCGGTGCGGACGTCGTCGTGGAGCACCGCGAACGTGCGTCGCATCAGCTCCGCGTGCCCCGGATCGCGCGAGTCGGACGTGTCCAAGCTGTTCATCAGCTCGTTGACCTGTTGGTGGTCGCGCTCGATGTGCAGGGTCAGCGGGTCGCCCTCGGGAAGCACGCGACGGGCGGCGGGGAACAGCACCGCCTCCTCCGCGAAGGCATGGGTGCACACGAGCCGCGCGATGGCGCGCAGCGCCACCTGGTGCGCCCGGCCGCCGCCGGCCTCGGTCACCCAGGCCTGTGCCATCAGCCGGTCGAGCCGCGCGTGGTCGGCGCGTTGCCGGGTCAGGAGGCTGGTGGGCCCGCCCAGCTCGCCGACGCTCTGCACGGCGATCGATCGCGGTCCCTCGGAGCCCGTCACGTCGCCGGCTCTCCTGTGGGACACATCATGAGCGTCGAGTGCCCCCCACCCGCTGACGTAAACGAGAAGAGCACGGAGGGAACGCGTAGCGTCCGGTGCGAGTGGTCCGCAGCCTGAGTGCGGGTCGTGGCGCCGGTGGTGCACCCTGTGTCGACTCTGCCTCCCTGTCGCGACCGGGGCAGAAGCCGTGAGCGATCAGTCGAGGACGACGTCGACGCCACGTCGCCTGAGGTCGGCGAGACCGTCTTTCATCATCTGCAGCGCCCCGGGGGTGTGTCCGGGCCAGTCCTCGAGCTCGCCGACGATGCGCACGGGTTCGCGGGTCCGGTAGGAACGGGTGGGGTTGCCGGGGAGCTTCTTGTCCGTCACGTTGGGGTCGTCCTCGAGCATGCCGGTGGGCTCGACGATGTAGATGCGCCCGGGACCGTCACCGCGGGCCAGTTCGGCCCCCCACACTGCGGCGTCGAGCGTCTCGGTCACATAGACGTGGTTCATGATCCGCCCCGACTCGAAGTTCGAGAGGTGGCCGGGCACCAACAGGTCACCGACCGCAAGGTCCGCCTTGGTCCCGTGCAGCAGAATCCCCGACTCGTACACCTGGAACGGCGTCGGTCCGTTCGTCATGTGTTGTCCCCTCGTCGTGCGCAACTCGTCGTTCCCGCCATCGGCTCGGCGGCGTGATCCTCTGATGCGAGGGAGGGCTTGCCGCAAGTCCCACCCTGCGCTATACGTTGATCACGGCGGGCAGTACCGGACAGGGCGGATGCGGTCATCCGGCGTCGAGTGCGCCATCACGGGGACGCCATTGAGGCGGACGCCGCTCGAGAAGCCGAGGACAGCTCCGGCAGCGGCCGCACGTCGGCTGCGATCGTGACGGTCAGGGGGCGAGGGCGACGCGGACCACGGAGGCGGTCCAGGTGCTGCCGTCCGCCCCGCTGGCCGTGGTGAGCAGGATCGTGCCGTGGGGGGAGGCGGGGCCGTCGAAGGGGAAGGAGCCGGTGAAGGGCCGCGCGACGTCGCCGCCGCCGGTCACGATGCCGGTCGCGAGGGTC
>JAPLAT010000009.1 GCA_026393175.1 Pseudonocardiales bacterium | reverse complement strand
CGGTCGCCGGCTCGGCGAGGAGCACCGTCAGGTCCACCAAGGACACGTCGGCCACCGGGACCCGCACCGACACCCCGTCGATCCGGCCGGCGAGGCGGGGCAGCACGTCGCCGATCGCGCGGGCGGCACCGGTGCTCGTCGGGATCACGTTCGTGGCCGCGGCCCGGGCCCGGCGCAGGTCGCGGTGGGGCGCGTCGAGCAGGTTCTGGTCACCGGTGTAGCTGTGCACGGTGGTGAGCAGGCCCTGGTCCACCCCGAAGGCGCGGTCGAGCACGTCCGCCATCGGCGCCGCGCAGGTCGTCGTGCAGGAGGCCGCCGACACGACGTGGTGCACCTCGGCGAGGTACTCGTCGTCGTTGAGGCCCATCACCACGGTCGCGTCGACGGCGGCGCGATCCTTGCCCGGTGCGGTGAGCACGACCTTGCGGGCGCCGCCGCGGGACAGGTGCACCCCGGCGCGGTCGGTGAACCGGCCGGTCGCCTCGACCACGACGTCGACGTCGGCGAGGCGCCAGTCGAGGTCCTCCGGCCGGGCGTGGTCGAACACCCGGACGAGGTGCTCGCCGACCCGCAGGTGCCGGTCGTCGTGGTCGAGGGGGGCGTCCCAACGGCCGTAGGTCGAGTCGTGGCGCAGCAGGTGCACCAGCGTCGGCAGCGGGGCCACGTCGTTCACCGCCGCGATCTCCACCGGGCTGTCCGGGCGCTCGGCGATGCCGCGCAACACCGCCCGCCCGATCCGGCCCAGCCCGTTGATGCCCACCCGTACGCGCATGTCGCCTCCTCGTCGTCCCCCCGACGGTGCCCCGCGCGCCGCCGTGCCGGCAGGGGCGTCGGGCCCGCCGGGGCGGCCGGAGGTCCCGCGCACGGGGGAGCTGCTGCCCTGTCGCCGGTCCCGCACCCGGGCGGACGCTGGAGGCCGGTCGGACAGAGGAGGACGGATGGACGCGCTCGTGGTCGTGGAGTCGATGTTCGGCAACACCCGGCGGATCGCCGAGGCGGTGGCGCTCGGGCTGGGGGAGCGGGTGCACGCGCGGGTCCTCGACGTCCCGGACCCCGCGGCGGCACGGGCGGCGGTCGACGCCGACCTGGTCGTGGTCGGCGGGCCGACGCACGCGTTCGGGATGACCCGGCCGTCGACCCGCGGCTCCGCCGTGGAGCAGGGCGCCACCGGTGCCGTGGGGACGGGGCTGCGCGAGTGGCTCGACACGCTCGCCCCGGCCGCCGCAGGCCGTGCCGCCGCCGCGTTCGACACCCGGGCCGACCGGCCGCGGCTGCCCGGGTCGGCCGCGTCCGCCGCCGCCCGCAGGCTGCGCCGCCTGGGCTTCGCGGTCCTGACCCGTCCCGAGTCGTTCCGGGTGAGCGGCACCCCCGGGCCGCTGGTGCCCGGCGAGGAGGAGCGGGCGCGGGTGTGGGGCGCGAACCTCGTGGCGCGGCTGCACCTGCGGGCCGGGGAGCGCAGCGCGGGGTGAGCCGGTCCGCACTCCCCGACCGGACCGCCCCGACCTGCCGGCCTACGACGGGCGGGCGCGGTCCCGGTCCGGCGTGCGCACCGACCGCTTGCGCTCGGCGGCGTACACCGCGGCCTCGGTGCGCCGCGCGAAACCGAGCTTGTGCAGCAGCGAGGACACGTAGTTCTTCACCGTCTTCTCGGCGAGGAACAGCTCGGCCCCGATCTGGCGGTTGGTGAGGCCGTCGGCGATCAGGCCGAGGATGCGGCGCTCCTGGGGGCTCAGCGAGGCGTAGCGGGGGTCCTCGGGCTCGTCACCCTTGCGCAGGCGCTCCAGGACCAGTGCCGTCGCGCGGGGGTCGAGCAGCGAGCCGCCCGAGGCGACGGTGCGCACGGCGCCGACGAGGTCCACGCCGGCGACCTGCTTGAGCAGGTACCCGGCGGCCCCGGCCATGATCGCGCCGAACAGGGCCTCGTCGTCGGAGTACGAGGTGAGCATGAGGCACGCCGGCGGTGGGTCGACCGAGGCGCGGACGTCGCGGCAGACCGTGACGCCCTCGCCGTCGGGCAGGCGCACGTCGAGGATCGCGACGTCGGGGCGCAGGGCGGGGATCCGGGCCATCGCCTGGGCCGCGGTCCCGGCCTCCCCGACCACCACGATGTCGTCCTCGCTCTCCAGGAGCTGGGCGATGCCGCGCCGGACGATCTCGTGGTCGTCGAGCAGGAACACGGTGATGGGCACGCCAGCACGTTAACGCCGGCGGCCTCCCCGTCCCAGCCCCCGTCGGCCCACCGGATCGGGACCTTCGACCCGTCCGCCCGCGGCCCGGGGGGTCCCGGCGCCCCGGTCAGCCGGGGGCGAGGAGGCGGTCGGGGTCGTGGCGGACCTCGTCGAGCACGGACTCCGCGGCGCCCAGCACCGCGGCGGACTCGCCCCGGTCCGAGGCGTGCAGCCGCGGGGGCGCCGGCTGCAGGGAACGCGGGCCCAGCTCGGCCTCCAGGGCCGGGCGCAGGGCGTCGGCGAAGCGGGCGAACCAGCCCCCGAGCACCACCACGGGCAGGTCGAGCAGCGCCAGCGCCGAGGCCAGCCCGATCCCCAGCGCGCAGCCGGCGCGGTGCACGGCGGCCGCCGCGGCCGGGTCGCCCGCGGCCAGCGCGGCGGCCAGCGCGTCCAGGTCCGGCACGCCCGCGTCGCCGAGCACCACGGCCTTGCCGGCGTAGCGCTCCACACAGCCGCGCCCGCCGCAGCCGCACGCGGGTCCCGCCGGGTCGACGACGACGTGCCCGAGCTCGCCCGCCCCGCCGTGCGCCCCGCGCAGGACCCGCCCGCCCTGCACGACCCCGCCGCCCACGCCCACGTCCGCCGTCGCGTAGAGGAAGTCCGGCGCCACGTCGAGGTGCGCGAGCGCGCCGAGACCGGCCTCGTTGCCCACGGTCACCGGGGTCCCGAGCCGGGCCGCGAGGGCCGCGCCGGGCCGGGACCCGACGAGCCGGGGCAGGTTGGGGGCCCGGCGGACGACCGGGTCGCCCCCGCCCGCGTCGCCGAGCAGGGCCGGCACGGCGAGCCCGGCGCCCAGCACCCGGGGTCGCTCACCGAGGCCGCCCAGCAGGTCGGTGACCAGGGCGGCCGCCCCGTCGGTGACGTCGTCCGGGGCGAGGTCGCGGTGGTCGCGGGCGGTCCGCAGCCGCGCGCGCACGGCCCCGTCGATCCCGACGGCGCACGCCGAGAGCGAGTCGACCTCGATCGTCACGCCGAGCGCGACCGGGCCGTCCGGGTGCACGCGCACCGGCCGCGCGGGCCTGCCGACCCCGCGCGGCCCGCCCGGTGCCGCCCCGCCCGGTACCGGGGGGACCGGCCCGCCCGGGGCGTCCTCCGCGAGCACCCCGGCCGCGAGCAGCGGCTCCACCAGCGTGCCGACCGTCGCCCGGGTCAGGCCCGTGGTCGCGGCCAGCTCGGCGCGCGAGGCGCCCCCGGCCGCGCGCAGCGCCGCGAGGACCAACCCGAGGTTGTGCCGCCGCAGCGCCGCGGGCCCGGCCGGGGCCGGGCCGGGGGAGGGTCGGCTCACCGGGCCCCGGCGAGGTGCTCCACGGCGAGCTGGTGCAGCCGCACGAAGCCGTACCCGCGCCCACCGGCCACCGACGGGTCGAAGTCCTCGAACGCGGTGCGGTCGGCCAGGATCCCGGCGTACCCCTCGCCCGGGGCGAGGGTCGGCGTCGCGAGGTCGTCCACCCCGGCGACCGCGCGGGCCTCGGCGACCTCGGGGTCGGCGCGGAACGCGGCGGCCCGCTCCTTGAGCAGCAGGTACATCCGCATGTTGGCCGCGGCGCTGTCCCACACCCCGGTCATGTCCTCGGTGCGCGAGGGCTTGTAGTCGAAGTGCCGCGGGCCCTCGTAGCCCGCGGTCTCCAGCAGGTCCACCAGGGCGAACGCGTTGAGCAGGTCGCCGTGGCCGAAGACCAGGTCCTGGTCGTACTTGATGCCGCGCTGGCCGTTGAGGTCGATGTGGAACAGCTTGCCCGACCACAGCGCCTGCGCCACGCCGTGCACCATGTTCAGCCCGGCCATCTGCTCGTGCCCGACCTCCGGGTTGACCCCGACCATCTCGGGCCGCTCCAGCCGCTCGATGAACGCCAGCGCGTGCCCGACGGTGGGCAGCAGGATGTCGCCCCGCGGCTCGTTCGGCTTGGGCTCGAGCGCGAAGCGGATGTCCAGACCCCGGTCGGTGACGAACGCACACAGCAGGTCGAGCGCCTCGCGGTAGCGGTCCAGCGCGGCCCGGACGTCCTTCGCCGAGTCGTACTCGCTGCCCTCGCGCCCGCCCCACAACACGTAGGTGCGCGCCCCCAGCTCGGCGGCCAGCTCCACGTTCTGCAGCACCTTGCGCAGGGCGAAGCGGCGCACGGACCGGTCGTTGCTGGTGAACCCGCCGTCCTTGAACACCGGGTGGGAGAACAGGTTGGTCGTCACCATCGGGACCGTCATCCCGGTGGCGTCGCACGCCTCGCGCAGCCGGGCGACCTGCTTGTCGCGGTGGCCCGCGTCGGGGGCGAAGCCGAACAGGTCGTCGTCGTGGAAGGTCAGGCCCCACGCGCCGAGGTCGGCCAGGCGGTGCACGGCGTCGACGACGTCGAGCGGGGGCCGGGTCGGGTCGCCGAACGGGTCGTTGGCCCGCCAGCCGACCGTCCAGAGACCGAACGAGAACCTGTCCGCGGGAGTGGGTGCCGCCATGGCCGTCCCCTTCATTACGATGGAACCTGAACTAATAGGTCCGACCGTAGTGCGCCCCCGGGCGGGCGACAAGGGGGCCGGAGGAGTGCGAGGCGCAGGGCCGGTCAGGGCCAGCCCAGCGTGCGGACGTAGCAGCGCCCGCACATCGACTCGTAGTCCACCTCGCCCTCGATGGCGATCTGGTCGCCCTCGCGGGTGAACGCGCCGCCGACGCTGCGCGCGTTGAGCACGGCCTTGCGCCCGCACCGGCAGATGGTCTTGAGCTCCTCGATGGAGTGGGCCAGCTCCATGAGCCGGATGCTGCCCGGGAAGCCGCGGGTGCGGTGGTCGGTGCGCAGCCCGTAGGCGATCACCGGCACCCCGTCCTCCACGGCGAGCCGGAACAGGTCGTCGACCTGGGCGGGGGAGAGGAACTGCGCCTCGTCGACCAGCACGCAGTCCGCGCGCGGCTCGTCGAGCACGAGCCGGCGCAGCGGCGCGTCCGGCGCGGCGATGACGTCGACGACCCGGTCGACCCCGATGCGTGACAGCACGGCCGGGCTCTTGGTGTCCACCGCGGGCTTCACGATGAGCACGCGCTGCCCGCGCTCCTCGTAGTTGTGCGCGACCTGGATCAGGGCGGTCGACTTGCCGGAGTTCATCGCGCCGTAGCGGAAGTACAGCTTGGCCACGGCTCACGGTAGCCGCGCGGCGCCGCCCGCCCCGGGACCGGGTGCGGCGCCCGTCGCCCACACCCGGGCCGCGCGCTCCAGGGCGGCGGCCGGCCCGCCCGCCGTGGTCACGTCCACCGCGTCGGGCCAGGGGTCGGCCTCCCGCGCCATCGCCTCGGCGACGGCGGGCGTGGCGTCGGACGGGCCGCCGACGCGG
>JAPLAT010000054.1 GCA_026393175.1 Pseudonocardiales bacterium | reverse complement strand
CGCTGGCCGAGCTGTCCGGGCTCGCCGCCGTCGACGGGGACGTGTGGGCGATGGCCGACGGCGGGCGCGAGGTGCGGGTGCACCGGCTCGACCCCGGCACCTGCGAGATCGTCGAGACCCGCACCGGTGACGTCGACCCCTACGACGCCGAGGACCTCGCCGTCGGGCCCGGCGGCGAGCTGTGGGTGGCCGACACCGGCGACAACGAGCTCGACCGGGAGACCGTCGCGGTGGTCGTGCTCGACGGCGACGGGGCCCGGCTGCACCGGCTGACCTACCCCGACGGCCCGCACGACGCCGAGGCGCTGCTCGTCGACGCGGACGGCGTCCCGTACGTGGTCACCAAGGAGGTCGGGCGACCGGCCGGGGTGTACCGGACGGCGGGACCGCCCGACGGCGTCGGCCCGACGCCGCTGGAGAAGGTCGCCGACGTCACGCTGCCGGCGTCCACCACCGAGGGCGGGCCGATCGGCGGCCTGGGCTCGCGGACGGTCACCGGCGCCGCGGCCACCGCCGACGGCACGGTCGTCGCGCTGCGCACCTACACCGACGCGTGGCTGTTCGCGGTGCCCGACGGGGACCTCGCCGCCGCGCTGTCCGGGACGCCCGTGCAGGTGCCCCTGGCCGGCGAGCCGCAGGGCGAGGCCGTGGCGTTCGAGGCCGACGGCACCCTGCTCTCTGGCTCGGAGACCCGCGGCGGGGAGCCGGGGGAGCTGCGCGCCGTGGCCGGGGCGGCGGCCCTCGTCGCCGGGCCCGCGGCCGACCCGCCCGCCGACACGCCGGCCGCCGACACCCCGCCCGGACCCGCGCCGGAGTGGCTCCCCGGCCTCGTCGGCGCCGGGGTGGCCGCGGGGCTGCTGGTGCTGGCCGGGGCCGGGCTGGCCCTGCGCGCCCGGCGCGGCTGACCCCCCCGCCCTGGTTGCAGCAAAGCCACTTTTCCGCAACCTGCTTGCGGGAAAGTGGCTTTGCTGCAACGGGGGTCGGGGCTACAGGCGGCGCAGGACCGCCACCACCCGGCCGAGCACGCTCGCCTCGTCACCGGGGATCGGGTCGTAGGCCGGGTTGGCGGGCATCAGCCAGACGTGCCCGTCGCGGCGGGTGAACGTCTTGACGGTGGCCTCGCCGTCGATCATGGCGGCCACGATCTCGCCATTCTCCGCGACGGGCTGCTGGCGCACGACGACCCAGTCGCCGTCGGTGATGGCCGCCTCGACCATCGAGTCGCCGCGCACGTTGAGCAGGAACAGCGTGCCCTCGCCGACGATCTCCCGGGGCAGCGGGAAGACGCTCTCGACGGCCTGCTCGGCCAGGATCGGGCCACCGGCCGCGATGGTGCCCAGCAGCGGCACGAACGCGGGGGTGGGGCGCTCCTCGGCCGGCTCGGTGACCTCCTCGGCCGCGGCCGGCGCGTCGTCGGGGCTGCGGACGTCGACCGCGCGCGTGCGGTTGGGGTCGCGCCGCAGGTAGCCCTTGCGCTCCAGGGTGCGCAGCTGGTGGTGGACCGACGAGGTGGACGTCAGCCCCACGGCGTCGCCGATCTCGCGGACGCTGGGCGGGTAGCCGTGCAGCTCGACCCACTCGCGGATGACCCGCAGCACCTTGCGCTGCCGCGGGGTGAGCCGCGGGTCCCGGGCGGGCGGGTCGGGGAGGGTGCTGACCCCGGTGCCGTCCTCGCCGGGCGTCGTCGCGCCGTCGCCGGGGCCGGGCTCGTCCCGTGCCATGTCCTGGTGCCTCCTGCGCTCTGTCTCGCGTGGGCGGGCCTGCGGGCGGCGCGTCCGTGCAGCTCGTGCACGGGCGCGCGCCGCGGGCCCGGCGTGTGAAGCGACGTTAGCCCCGATCGGAGTGATCGCCAAACACATGTTCGAGCGACACGCCCACTTCTCTCGATTCTGTCGGTGGCCGGTGGTAGACATCGCACACGCGTTCGTTCGAACGGATTTTCGGAGAATGGAGTGTGGTTCGGATGCAGCAGACGTCCGTGCGGGAGTGGCGCGGCGGGGCGCCGTCCGTTCCCGGGCCCGTCCGTCCCGTCCGGCGCCGGGGCGGCGCGGCGGGCCCGCGGCCGGTGCGCCCGGGCGTCCCCGCCGTCGCGCGGCGCCC
>JAPLAT010000506.1 GCA_026393175.1 Pseudonocardiales bacterium | reverse complement strand
TTCAAGCTCACCGAGGAGGAGACCACGCGTCTGCTCCGCATGGAGGAGGAGCTGCACAAGCGGATCATCGGCCAGGAGGAGGCCGTCAAGTCGGTGTCGCAGGCGATCCGTCGCACGCGTGCCGGCCTGAAGGACCCCAAGCGCCCGTCCGGCTCGTTCATCTTCGCCGGCCCGTCCGGTGTGGGTAAGACCGAGCTGTCCAAGGCGCTGGCGAACTTCCTGTTCGGCGAGGACGACGCGCTCATCCAGATCGACATGGGCGAGTTCCACGACCGCTACACGGCCTCGCGGCTCTTCGGTGCCCCTCCCGGGTACGTGGGCTACGAGGAGGGCGGCCAGCTCACCGAGAAGGTGCGCCGCAAGCCGTTCTCCGTGGTGCTGTTCGACGAGATCGAGAAGGCCCACCAGGAGATCTACAACACGCTCCTGCAGGTACTGGAGGACGGTCGCCTGACCGACGGCCAGGGCCGCACGGTGGACTTCAAGAACACCGTCATCATCTTCACGTCGAACCTCGGCACGCAGGACATCTCCAAGGCCGTGGGCCTGGGCTTCGCCCAGAGCAACGACGAGGCGTCGAACTACGAGCGGATGAAGACGAAGGTCAACGACGAGCTGAAGAAGCACTTCCGCCCGGAGTTCCTCAACCGCATCGACGACATCGTCGTGTTCCACCAGCTGACCGAGGAGCAGATCATCACGATGGTCGACCTCATGATCACGCGGGTGGAGGCCCAGCTGGCCAACAAGGACATGGCCCTGGAGCTCACGCCGGCCGCGAAGGGCCTGCTGGCCCGCCGCGGGTTCGACCCGGTGCTGGGGGCGCGGCCGCTGCGCCGCACCATCCAGCGCGAGATCGAGGACCAGCTGTCGGAGAAGATCCTCTTCGGCGAGGTGGAGCCCGGCCAGATCGTGGTCGTGGACGTCGAGGGGCTCGACCCCGACGCCCCCGAGGGCTCGCGGGCCCAGGACGACAAGGCCACGTTCGTCTTCCGGGGCGAGCCGAAGCCGGTCACGGTGCCCGACGCCCCGCCGGTCGACCTGGCCAAGGGCGGCGAGTGATCTAGCACCGCGAAACGTCGGAAGGCCCGCCCCTCACGGGGCGGGCCTTCCGCCGTTTCGCGGCCCCCTCGGGGCAACGAACGGCACCTCCGTCCACTCGGTGTGGACGGAGGTGCCGTTCGTTGCGGGGGGTGGGGGTCAGCGCAGGCGCACCGGGCGGGCGTCCGGGGGTGGGGTGCCGAAGAGCGTCGCCGGGTCGTGCTCGGGGGACGGCTCGGTGGTCGGGTGCGCGGCCAGGATCCGGTCGGTGCGGAACCACCGCGGCGCCGCCCGCAGCCGGCACCAGGCGAGCAGGTGCCAGTGCCCGCCGGTGGCCGCCAGGGCCACGGGCTCGACGGCCCGCTCGGTGACGCGGCCGTCGCGGTCGGCTAAGCGCAGCGCCAGCACCACCTGGCGGCGCAGCGCCTCGTCGAGCGCCCGGGCGACGGCGGGCCGGGGCGCCGGCTCGGGCGTGCGCAGCCACAGCCGGGCGGCCACGGCCCCGGCCCGCTCCCGCTCGGCGGGCGGCATCGCGGCGAGCACCTTGGACAGGGCGCTGCGCCCGTCGGCGGCGAAGGGCAGTGCGGGGAGCGCGGCCAGCGCCACCGCGATGGCCGCCGCCTCCGCCGCGGTGACGTTGAGCGGGGGCAGGCTCGCCGCCGCGTCGAGGACGTACCCGCCGCCGGGGCCGGCCTGCGCCCACAGCGGCACCCCGGCCTGCAGCAGCGCGTCGACGTCGCGCTTGATCGTGCGCGGGGAGACCTCCAGCCGCCGCGCCAGCCACGCCCCGGTGCGCCCGGACGGCCCGGCGGCGCGCAGTTCCTCGGCGATCGCGTAGAGGCGCTCGGTGCGGTTCACCCCGCTGATGATGCCCGGAGACGGTGACATCACGGTGTCACCGTGGTCGCTCGAGACTGGGTCCATGACGACGAAGACCTGTCAGATCACCCGTCCCGGCGGCCGCGCGGTGTCGGTCCACGAGCTGACCCCGGACGCCCCCGCGGGCGCCCCGGTCGTGCTGCTGGCCCACGCCGCGCCCGGCAGCGGCGCGTTCGACCCCGACCCGGTGGCGACGGCGGCCGCGGGCGTGCGGCTGGTCGCGCCGGACCGGCCGGGGTACGGCGGCTCCGACCCGGTGGCCGAGGGCTTCGCGACGGTGGACGACGCGGCGGCCGACGCGGCGACCGTGCTGGAGCGGGTGCTCGAGGACGGGGCGACGGCGGGGGTCGCGGGCTGGTCCGCGGGCGGCCGGGTCGCGCTGGCGCTGGCCGCGGCACGTCCGGAGCTCGTCGGGCGGGTCGCCGTGCTCGGCACGCCGGCGCCGGACGAGGAGGTGCCCTGGTACGGCACGGAGAACCGGGCCGGCCTGGACGCGCTGCGCGGCCTGCCCGCCGCGCAGGCGCGCGCGGCGCTGGCCGGGATGTTCGGGCCCCTGGTGGCCGGGACGCCGCGGGAGGCGCGGGCGGGGCTGGTCACCGACCCCGGGGCGGACGCCGCCCTGCTCGCCGACGCGGACCTGGCCGGGCGGCTGGACGCGATGCTCGACGTCGCGTTCGCCCAAGGTGCCACCGGGCTCGCCGACGACGTCGCCGGGTATGGGCTCGCGCCGTGGGGCGTCGACCCGGCAGGCGTGCGCGCCGAGGTGCTGCTCGGCTACGGCGGCGCCGACGCGCTCGTGCCGGCGGAGCACGGGCGCTGGTGGGCGGCGCGGCTCCCGGCGGCCACGCTCGACGTCGTGCCGGGCGTGGCGCACCTGGTGGCGGTGGCGTACTGGGCCCGCGCGCTGGCCCACCTCACCGGGGGCGCGCTCGGCTAGATTCGGGCCGGTGAGCTCCGTGCGAGCCGTCCCGGAGACGGAGTTGATGTCGGGGGAGCTGCTCTCGGCCGACGACGCCTGGCACACGGTGCGCCGCTACGGCCTGGGCCACCTGCTGTCCACGGCGTTCGTCCGCTTCCGCTACGGCGACGGCTTCAGCCACGCCCGCGCGTTCGCCCTGCAGCTCGCACTGGCCGCCGTCCCGCTGGTGATCGCGGGGGCCGGGCTGGCGACCGCGCTGGGCGGGGAGTCGCTCGGCGAGGTCGTCGCGCGCACGGTCGTCGCGATCTCCCCCGGCAGCAGCGACGCGCTGGTCGCCGAGGTGGTCGGCGCGGGCGAGGACGACGAGGGCAGCGAGCGCGCCGAGGTCGTCGTCGTGCTCGGGCTGCTCACCGCGTTCGTCGCGGCGACCTCGGCGTTCGCGCAGCTGGAGCGCGGCGCCAACCGCATCTACGGCACGAAGCGGGACCGGCCCGCGCTGCGCAAGTACGGCAGCGCCGCGCTACTGACGGGGACCGCGGGCGTCGCCATGGCCGTCGGCCTGCTGCTGATCGTGGCCGGCGAGCCGTTCGGCGAGGCCGTCGAGGAGGTCTACCACTGGGGCGACGCGGCGGAGACCGTCTGGGACGTCGTGCGCTGGCCGGTGGGTCTGGCCGCGCTCGTCGTCGCCGTGACGGTGCTGTTCCGGCACGCGCCGCGGCGCCGCCAGCCCGGGCTCACGTGGCTCGGCGTCGGGGCCACGGTCACGGTGGTCGCCTGGCTGGCCGGGTCCGGGCTGCTCGCGGTCTACGTCGTGCTGGCCGCCGGGTTCGACGACACCTACGGCCCGCTGACGGCGATCATGGCGCTGCTGCTGTGGGCGAACGTCACCGGGATCGCGCTGCTGGCCGGGATCGCGCTCGCCGCGCAGCTGGAGGCCGTGCGCGCCGGCCGGCCCGACCCGCTGCTCCTCGACAGCGACGACGACGGCATCCCCGACGACCTCGACGAGCACCCGAACTCCCCGGCCCGCTGAGGCCGGGTCGGGCGACAGCGTCACCGGCGCGCGACCGGCCGCGGGAACAGTCCCAGGACCCGCGCGGCGAGCGCCCGGTCGCCGGTCACGGCGGCGGCGGGCAGCGCGGACCCGCCGAACACCACGCCCTGCAGCGCGGCCGCGTCGAGATCGACGACGGCGTCGGGGCACTCCGCCTCGCCCCGCCCGATCGCGACGCCCCCGGCGGAGACCCGCACGGTGAGCCGGTCCTCGCCGACCCGGAGCGCGAGCGTCGCCGCCAGGTCGCCGGCCGCCGCGGCGTCGAACGTGGTCTCGAGGGCCAGCGCCAGCGCGTCCACGCCCAGCGCGCCGCCGTCCACCCGCGGTTCGCGGCTGCCCCAGCGGGCGAGCGCGACGACGACCTCGCGCAGCTCCGCCCCGGCGTCGGTGAGCGCGTAGACCCGGCCCCCGGACGGCGGGCCGAGCGTGCGCCGGGCGACGACGCCGGCCGCCTCCAGGTCGCGCAGCCGCTGGGACAGCACGTTCTGGCTCAGCCCCGGCAGCCCGGTGGCCAGGTCGGTGAACCGCTTGGGCCCTAGCAGCAGCTCCCGCACGACGAGCAGCGCCCACCGCTCGCCCACCACGTCCAGGGCCCGGGCGACCCCGCACGGGTCGTGGTAGCTCCGCATGCCACCGATCCTAGATTGCCCTTCCGCACCAACTACTCCTAGATTAGGAGCATGTCGCACACCTTCGTGCTGGTGCCCGGCGCCGGCGGCTCGGCCTGGTACTGGCACCGCGTCGTCGGCGAGCTCGCCGCCCGCGGCCACGGGGCCGTCGCCGTCGATCTGCCCTCGGGCGACCCGGACGCCGACCTGGCCGCCTACGTCGACGCGACGGTGGCCGCGGCCGGCGGGCGCACGGGCACCGTCGTCGTGGGGCAGTCGCTGGGCGGGTTCACCGCTCCCGTGGCCGCCGAGCGCCTCGACGCCCGGCTGCTCGTGCTGGTCAACGCCATGATCCCGCTCCCGGGCGAGGAACTGGGCGACTGGTGGGACGACACCGGGTTCGAGGCCGCGATCACGGCGGCCGCCGAGCGGGACGGCCGCGATCTCGGGGCCGATCCCGACCAGCGCGAGACGATGTTCCACGACGTGCCGCCGGAGATCACCGCGGAGGCGTTCGCCCGGCCCTTCGAGCAGGAGGACGGCATCTTCGCCGGCACCTGGCCGCTCGCCGCCTGGCCGGACGTGCCGACCCGGGTCCTCGCCACGCGCGACGACCGCTTCTTCCCACCGGAGTTCCAGCGCCGCGTCGCCCGCGAGCGGCTCGGGCTCGACGTCGACGGGATGCCGGGCGGTCACCTCGTCGCCCTGAGCCGGCCCGCCGAGCTGGCGGAACGGCTCGCGGCCTACGCCGGGGTGATCGCGTCGTAGGCGGCGGCGACGGAGGTGAGGAAGCGCAGCACGACCGCGCGCTCGCCGTCGTCCAGGCCGGCCACGCAGTCGGTGGTCGCCCCGGCGTAGCGGTCGAAGGAGCGGCCCACCCGCTCCCGCGCGTGGTCGGTCAGCTCGACGAGCACCTTGCGGCGGTCGGTGGCGTGCGGGACGCGGCGGACCGACCCCGCCCGCTCCAGCCGGTCGACGAGCTCGGTCACCGAGGCCGACGTGATGTGCAGCCGCCTGCCCAGCTCGCCGGGCGTGCGGGGACCCTCCATGAACAGGTGCGCCAGGGCCATCATCTCGATGGCGCCGACCCCGAACTCCTGGCGGGCCACCCCCAGCCGGTACCGCTCGCTGGCGAGCACGACCTCGCGGACGGCGCGCGTCAGCTCGTGGTCGTCCCCCATGGTCGGGAGGCTACCAAGTAGCACGGTGCCCGTGAGGTCCGAGGAGATGGCGCCGATGTGTCGGTGCCACCGGGCCGCGGGCGCCCCCGTGGGTCGTGTCGGACCTGACCGGCGCGCAGGAGCCCGACCCCGTGCTGGGCGAGGTGACCGGGCGGGCGGGCCGCTCCCGGAGCACCCGCTCACCGCCCAGGCACAGTCAACCGTCCGGTGAGCGCGGGGCGGCGCGGGTCGCGGGCCGGCAGGGCCCGCAGCAGCCGCAGCGCCAGCTCGACGTCGCCCGTGCCGTCCGGGGTGGCGGCGAGCGCCCACATCGCGTCGGCGTCGCGGCTGTCGAGCACCGCCCGGCGCAGCGCCGCGGCGAGCAGGTCCCGCTCCTCGCGCACGCCGGGCGCCCCGGAGCGCGGCAGCAGCGCACCCCGGTAGTCGCGGGCCGCGTCGCGCACGGCCCCGGCGGCCAGCGCGCCGCGCACCGTCGCGAAGTCGGCGTCCACGCGTGCCCGCAACCGGTAGGGCCGGCCGCGCAGCACGCCGGGGTCCAGCACGGTGCGCAGCCGGTGCACCTCGGCCCGCACCGCCGCGGTCCGGCCCGGGTCGCCGTGCAGCAGCGTCGCGAGCGCGGCGGCCGACAGCCCGGCCGGGTGCAGCACCAGCAGCGCGAGCACCTCGGCGTGGCGCGGCGTGAGGGGCACCGGTCGCCCGTCGAGGCGGGCCACCGGGCGGTCGGTACCGAGGAACGACAGCGCCAGCACCGGCGGTGGCGGGCCGGCCGGGCGGCGCAGCCGCAGCAGCCAGCCCTCGGGCAGCCGTTCCAGCACCCCCTCCCCCGCCTCGCCCAGCGGCACGCGGTCTCCGACGGCGGGCAGCGCGACCCGCGGGGGCAGCCACCCCTGCGGCTGCGCCGCCAGCACCCGCCCGCACGGGGCGAGCAGCGCGCCCGGCTCGTCGCGCAGGCGGGACAGGTGCGTCAGGTTCCGGGCGAGCAGCCGCTCCTGGCCCACCGCCAGCCGCGCGGCCAGGTGCCCCTCGGCCAGGCGCGCGGCCGCGGTGACCAGCGCGAGCGTGGTGGGGTGGACCGTGCGCACCGGTCCGGTGAGGTCGACCGCGCCGATCACCGCGCCGGTGTCCGGGTCGTGGATCGGGCACGCCGCGCACGTCCAGCTGTGCTGCGCACGCACGAGGGGCCGGTCCGGTGCGATCCGCAGGGGCGGCGGGGCGGGCGGGGCGGTCCCGGTCCCGAGGTCGCCGGCCGGGCCGCTCCACCCGGCCCGGAGGGGCACGTCGCGCCGGCCCTCGCGCCACAGGACGTGGCCCTGCGCGTCGGTCACCACCATCACGTGCGTCGCCTCGTCGGCGATGGCGACGAGGGTGTCGCGCAGCAGCGGCAGGACCGCGGCGAGCGGGTGCCCGTCCCGGGCGCCCCCGGCCTCCCCGAGGGGGCGGACGTGCGGCTCGTCGCGCACGCGCGCCGGTGTGCGGGCCACCGCGTCGGTCACGGCCCTCAGGATCCGCGCCGACCGGGGATGAGACAACCCTGACCCCGGGGCGCGCTGGCGGTAGGGATAGGTCCGAAGATCCGAATCTGCGTGCAACCCCCGGACGATCCCGGCACCGCCCGAACCGGGGGCGACCGGATTCCGGGCGCGGTGTTGCCAGGCGCGCGCCCGTCGGCGACGCTGCCTCTCACGCCGACGCCGTGGTCGTCTGTTCCACTGGACGATCGGAGGTGCGTGATGGACCTGGACACCGTGCGGGAGTACGTCGACGTCGCCGCGGCGGGCGGGTGGCGCCCTGGCGACGCGTGGCTGGCCGGGGGCACCTGGCTGTTCTCCGAGCCGCAGCCGCACGTGCGGCGCCTGGTCGACCTGACCTCCGCGGGCTGGCCCCCGCTGCGCACCACCGCCGGCGGCGGGCTGGAGATCGCCGCCACCTGCACCGTCGCCGAGCTGGCGGCCCACCCGCACCCGCTGTTCGCCGCGTGCGCGCGGGCGTTCCTCGCCCCGTCGGCCGTGCAGCGGGTGGCGACGGTCGGCGGCAACCTGTGCACGGCGCTCCCGGCCGGGCCGATGATCGCGCTGACCGCGGCGCTGGACGGGGTCTGCCTGCTCACCGGGCCGGGGGGGGAGCGCACCGTGCCGGTCACGGAGTTCGTCGCCGGCGCCGGGACGACGGTGCTGGGGCCCGGTGAGCTGCTGCGCTCGGTGACGCTCCCGCCCGCGGCGCTGGCCCGTCCCGCCGCGGTGCGGCAGGCGTCGCTGTACCCGCGGGGGCGCTCGGCCGCGCTGCTCGTCGGCACCCGGGACGGCGCCGGGGTCACGCTGACCGTCACCGGGTCGACGGTGCGCCCGGTCCGCGTCCGCGGGGCGGACGGCGTCGACGGGATCGCCGCGGACCTGTGGTTCGCCGACGTGCACGGCGACGCCGACTGGCGCCGGCACATGACGGCCCGGTTGGCCCGGGAGATCGTCGAGGAGCTGTCGTGATCGTCGACGGCCGCCCCTGCGACGCCGAGCCGCGGCCCGGCCAGTGCCTGCGCACCCACCTGCGCGAACAGGGCCACCACGGCGTGAAGAAGGGCTGCGACACCGGCGACTGCGGCGCGTGCACCGTGCACCTGGACGGCGCGCCCGTGCGCAGCTGCCTCTACCCGGCCCGCCGCGCGGTCGGGCACGCCGTCACCACCGTGGCCGGGCTCGCCCCCGACGGCGAGCTGCACCCGCTGCAGCAGCGCTTCCTCGACGCCCAGGGCTTCCAGTGCGGCTTCTGCACCGCCGGGATGCTCATGGCGGCCGCGGCGCTGCGCGAGGGCGACGACCCCGAGCAGGAGCTCAAGGGCAACCTGTGCCGCTGCACGGGCTACCGCGCCGTCACCGACGCGCTGGCCGGCGTGCGGCACGTGACCGAGCCCGCGCCGGGGGCGGCCGTCGGCGCGAACGTCGCCGCCCCGGCCGGACCCGCCGTCGTCACCGGGCGGGCGCGCTACACCTTCGACGTCGACGTGCCGGGCGCGCTGGAGCTGCGGCTGGTCCGCTCGCCGCACGCGCACGCCCGGATCACGGCGATCGACACCGCGGCGGCGCTCGCCGTCCCCGGCGTCCGCGCGGTGCTCACCCACCACGACGTGCCCGACCGGCTCTTCTCCACCGGGCGCCACGAGCACCCGGAGGACGACCCCGCCGACACCCGGCTCCTCGACGACGTCGTGCGGCACGTCGGGCAGCGGGTCGCGGCCGTCGTCGCCGACACCGCGGCCGCCGCCGAGGAGGGCTGCCGCGCCGTCGCCGTCACCTACGAGGTGCTGCCCGCGGTGCTCGACCCGGTCGCGGCCATGGAGCCTGGCGCCCCGCTCGTGCACCCGACCGGCAACGTCGTCGGCACCGTGGACGGGGAGCTGGGCGACGTCGCGGCCGGGCTCGCCGCGGCCGCCGCCGTCGTGGACGAGACGTTCACCGTCCCGCGCGTGGCGCACGCGAGCCTGGAGACCCACGGCGCCGTCGGCTGGCTCGACGGGGACCAGCTCGTCGTGCGGTCCAGCACGCAGGTGCCGTTCCTCACCCGCCGCGCGCTGTGCGCGCTGTTCGACCTGCCGCCCGAGCGCGTGCGGGTCGTGGCGGGCCGGGTCGGCGGCGGGTTCGGCGGCAAGCAGGAGATGCTCGTCGAGGACGTCGTCGCGCTCGCGGTGCTGCGCCTGGGCGTGCCGGTGCGCTGCGAGTTCACCCGCGCCGAGCAGTTCACGGCGGCGACGACCCGGCACCCGTTCACCGTGCGGGTGCGGGCCGGGGCGGACGCCGACGGGAGGCTGACGGCGCTGGACGTCGAGGCGGTGTCGAACACCGGCGCCTACGGCAACCACGGGCCCGCGGTGATGTTCCACGCGCTCGGGGAGTCGCTCGCGGTGTACCGCTGTGCGAACAAGCGGGCCCGCGGGCGCGCGGTCTACACCCACACCGTGCCGGCCGGGGCGTTCCGCGGCTACGGGCTGGGGCAGACCGTGTTCGCCGTGGAGAGCGCGCTGGACGAGCTGGCCCGCCGGCTCGGCGTCGACCCGCTGGTGCTGCGCGAGCGCAACGTCCTGCGCGCGGGTGAGGACCTGCACACCCCCGCCGGGCACGACGACGACCTGTCCGTCGCCAGCTACGGGCTGGACCGGTGCCTCGACGTCGTGCGGGCCGCCCGAGCGGAGCCCGGCCCGGAGGCGCCGGCGGGCTGGCTCGTCGGGGACGGACACGCGCTGTCGATGATCGCGACCGGGCCGCCCGGCGGGCACGTCGCCGACACCGCGCTCGCGCTGCTCCCCGACGGCACGTTCGCCCTGGCCGTCGGCACGGCGGAGTTCGGCAACGGCACCACCACGGTGCACCGGCAGATCGTGGCCGACCGGCTCGCGACGCTGCCCGACCGGATCACCGTGCAGCAGTCCGACACCGCGCTGGTCGACCACGACACCGGGGCGTTCGGCTCCACCGGGTCCGTCGTCGCCGGCACGGCGGTGCTCCGGGCCGCCGACGCGCTGGCCGGGCAGCTGCTCGCGGCCGCCGCCGCGCACCTGGACGCGCCCGTCGAGGAGTGCCGGCTGTCCGTCGACGCGGTTTTTTGCGGGGAGCGCTCGGTGCTGCTCAAGGAGCTGCACGGGACCCGCCCGCTCGCCGCGACCGGGCACTTCGGCGGCACGCCGCGCTCCGTCGCGTTCGACGTGCAGTGGTTCCGCGTGGCCGTCGACCCGGGCACGGGCGAGGTGCGGATCCTGCGCTCGGTGCACGCCGCCGACGCCGGCACGGTGCTCAACCCGATGCAGGTCCGCGGCCAGATCGAGGGCGGCGTCGCGCAGGCGCTGGGCGCCGCGACGAGCGAGGAGGTGCGCATCGACGGCACCGGCACCGTCACGACGGCGGCGTTCCGCACCTACCGCATCCCGACGATCGCCGACGTGCCGCGTACGGAGGTGCACCTGGTGGACACCCACGACGCGGTCGGCCCGCTGGGCGCGAAGTCGATGAGCGAGAGCCCGTTCAACCCGGTGGCGCCGGCGCTGGCCAACGCCGTCCGCGACGCGACGGGCGTCCGGATCACCGACCTGCCGCTGCGCCGGGACCGGGTGTGGCGGGCACTGCACACCCGTGAGCGCGGAGGGGTGTCCTGACCCGTCTCCGCACTCACGGACGGCGGAGCCGCACCTCCACCGCCCGGTGGTCGCTGCCGGGCACGTCGTGCACCGACGCCGCCGTCGCCGCGACGCCGTCCGGGAGCAGGACGTGGTCGATCCGGATGCCGGCCCAGCGCGGCAGCCGGGTCGGCCAGGTGCCGCGCCCGGCCGGTCCGGCGCTGCGGCCCACCGCGCGCAGCAGCCGGTGGTCGGCCGTCGCGTTGACGTCGCCCGCCACGATCCCGCCCGCGGCCGCCCAGCCCGCCGCGGCCCGCAGGTCGCGGCGCCACCGCCCGACGTTGCCCAGCTGCACCGGCGCCGTCGTGTGCACGGCGTAGAGCGTGCGGTCCCCGAGCGGGCCGCCGGAGACCTCCGCGTGCGGCAGCCGCATCACCCGCCCGACCCGCACGCGCACGTCCTCGGCGCGGGGACCGGTGAGCACCGTGACGCCGAGGCCGTCGGGGATGCCGGCCCGGGTGGTCGCGACGCCGTCGTAGCCCAGCGCCGCGACCCGCGCGACGATCCTGGCGCAGTAGTCGTGCCCCGCCTCGGGCAGCACGACGACGTCCGGGGCGGTCCGCTCGATCAGGGCGGCCAGCGCGGCGGTGTCGGCGCGCCCGTGCCACACGTTGAGGACGAGCACGCCCAGGTCCTCCGGCGACGGCGCGGGCCGGCGCTCGGGCCGCAGCCGCCACGCGGCGGGCGCGCCCAGCAGGACCGCGACACCGACCAGCACGAGTCCGGCGGAGCGGGTGGGCGCCGGGAGCGCGAGCGCGGCCCCGATCAGCAGCAGCGCCACCGCCAGGTGCGGCCGCCAGGCCAGCACGGCGACCATCGGGAACCGGTCGAAGATCGTCGTTCTCATGACCGGCGGAACGGTGCCATCCCGGCGCGGGTTCCGCGCACGCGGGTCCGTCGCTAGGGTCGGCCGGGTGCGCGCCCGTGCGCCCCGGTCCGCGGGAAGGGCTGAGCCCCACGGGATGCTCCACCGGACGGCCGGCCCACCCCAACCTCCTTCCGGCCCGGCGACGCGGACCGCGGGACGTGGCGAAGGAGGCAGCGATGCCGACCGTTCCCCTGCCCGACGACCCGAACCCCGAGCAGCTCCGCAAGCAGGCCCGGGACCTGCAGAGAGCCGTGCGCGGCGGCGCGCCGGACGCGATCGCCCTGGCCGCCGAGCTCCACCCGGCCGGTGCCCCCGCCGAGCCCGCGGCGTGGCCGCTGAGCGCCGCCCAGCTCGTCCTGGCCCGGATGTACCGGTTCCCGAGCTGGCCCGCGCTCGTCCGGCACCTCGGCGTGCTGGCCGCGCACCGGCGCGCGCCGGACGAGGCGGCGCCCTCGGCCGATCCCGCGACGGAGTTCCTGCGCCGCGCCTGCCTCACCTACGGCGCCGCCGACGGCGCCCTGCAGCGCACGGCCGCCGCGGTGCTCGACGAGCACCCCGGGATCGCCCGCGGCGACGTCTGGGTGGCCGCGGCCCGGGCCGACGCCGCCGAGGTGGCGCGGCTGCTCGCCCGCGACCCGGCGCTCGCGACCCGGGAGGGCGGGCCGCACCGCTGGACTCCGATCACCTACCTCGCCTACGCCCGCCACGACCCGGACGTGCCCGGCGACGCCGTCGTCGGCACGGCCCGGCTGCTGCTCGACCACGGCGCCGACCCGGACACCGGGTACCTGTGGCACGGCCTCCCGTGCCCGTTCACGCTGCTCACCGGCGCGTTCGGCGGTGGCGAGGGCGGCCAGCCGCCGCACCCCCACCAGCACGCGCTGGCCCGCACCCTGCTGGAGGCCGGCGCGGACCCCAACGACGCGCAGGCCCTCTACAACCGCATGTTCTCCCCGGCCGACGACCACCTGGAGCTGCTGTTCGCGTTCGGCCTGGGCTCCGGCGACGGCGGGCCCTGGCGGCGCCGGCTCGGCGCGGCCCTGGACGCCCCGGCCGACCTGCTGCGCCGGCAGCTGTCCTGGGCGGTGACGCACGGCTTCGTCGGCCGGGTGGCGCTGCTGGCCGAGCACGGCGTCGACCTGACCGCGCCGCTGCCCGGCGGGTACGGGCAGGCCCCGGCCACGCCCTACGAGACGGCGCTGAGCAGCGGCCGGAGCGCCGTGGCGGCCGAGCTGGAACGGCGGGGCGCGGCGGTCCCGGTGCCGCCGCCGCAGCGGGTGCTCGCCGCGGTGCTGGCCGCCGACCGGTCGGCGGTCGGGCGGCTCGGGCGGGAGGCCGTGGCGGCGGCGCGCGCGGCCCGGCCCGGGTTCGTCGTGTGGGCGGCCGTCGCGGGCGGGCCGGAGGCGGTGCGGCTCGCCGTCGAGCTCGGGTGGGAGGTCTCCGCGCGGGCCCGCACCGACGTCCCGTCCGACGAGGGGTGGGAGACCGCGCTGCACCACGCCGCCCACACCGGCGACGCCGCGCTGGCCCGGCTCCTGCTGGACCTGGGCGCCGACCCGGAGGCCCGGGACCACCGCTTCGACGCGACGCCGCTGGACTGGGCGCGCCACGCCGGGCGGCCCGAGCTGGTGGAGCTGCTCAGAGCAGGGCGTCCAGCGCCGTGAGCGCGGCGGCCGCGGGGGCGGCGAGGCCCACCCCGCGGCCGTGCCGCACGTCCGGCTCGCGCACGTTGATCCGCACGAGCGCGCCCGTGGCCGCCGACGCCACCTCCGCCTCGCGACGCACCGTGGGGATCGCCGTGCCGGCCCCGATCTCGACGACCACCAGGTGCCCGCGGTGCTCGCGCAGCCAGGCCCGGTGCGCGCGGACCTGCTCCGCCGAGCGGTCCATCACCCACTCGACGTCGCCGAACATGAGGATGTTGGGCCGGGCGAGCGCCCCGCAGCCGGGGCAGGCCGGCAGTGGCGGGCGGGCCCGCATCGTCGTCTCGTCGACGTCGACGACCGTGCCGTCGGCGCTCCACACCGGCTGCCCGCAGTCGACGAGGCACTGCAGGTGGTGGATCGAGCCGTGGCACTCCGCCACGCCGTCGAACCCGGCGCGCTGGAACTGGCCGTCGACGTTGGAGGTGAACACCCGCGTCGGCAGGCCCCAGCCGCGCAGCACCGCGAACCCGGCGTGCGGCACGGTCGCGCGGTAGAGACCGAGCCGGTGGCCGTAGAAGCCCCAGGCCAGCTCCGGGTCGTCGGCGAAGTGGACGGGGTCGGCGATCTCGGCGAAGTCCAGCCCCAGCGCCCGGTAGGGCGGGTAGGCGCGCCAGAAGCCCTCGGGGCCGCGGAAGTCCGGCAACCCCGAGTCGACGCCCATGCCGGCCCCGGCGCACACGAGCAGGGCGCCGGCCCCGCGGACGAGGTCGGCGGCCCGGTCCAGCCCGTTCAGGAGGACGCGACGGAGCGCTGCACGACCTCGAACTCCAGCAGCGCGGAGCCCGACGCCACGGGGCGGGCCCGCTCGCCGGCGTGGGCCTCCTTCGCGGGCCCGTTGAGCCAGGCCTGGAACGACTCCTCGTCGGCCCAGTGCGTGAGCACGAAGTAGCGGTTCTCCCCGGCGACGGGACGGAGCAGCTCGAAGGACTCGAACCCGGGCTGGCCGTCGACCGCGTGCAGGCGGTTGGCGAAGCGCTTCTCCAGCTCCGGCCCGGCGCCCTCGGGGACCTCGATGGCGTTGATCTTCACGACGGACATGGTCCTAGGCTACCGACCGTGCTGACCACGGACGGTGTCGATCTCGCCGTCGTCGAGCTGGGCGGCGCCGGACCGCCCGTGCTGCTGCTGCACGGCCTCATGGGCCGGGCGAGCACCTGGGCGCCGCTCGCCCGGCACCTCGCCGCGCACGGCCGCGTCGTCGGGCTGGACGCCCGCGGCCACGGTCGCTCGGCCGCGCGCGGACCGTGGACCGTCGCGCGGATGGCGGCCGACGCCGCGGAGGTGCTGGAGACCCTGGGCCCCGGCGTCGTCGTCGGGCACTCGATGGGCGGGCTGCACGGCCTGGCGCTCGCGGCCGCCCGCCCCGACCTCGTGCGCGCGCTCGTCGTCGAGGACATGGGGGTGGACTTCCGTGACGACGACGGGGCCGCCCGCGCCTGGTTCGCCGCGCTGCCGCGGACGTTCCCCTCGCGCGACGCCGTCCGGGAGGCGTTCGGGAGCCCGCGCGCGGAGTTCGGCGAGTACATGGCGGCGTGCGCCGAGCAGCGCGCCGACGGCTGGCACCTGCTCACCCGCGTCGAGGACGCGCTGGCCATCGCGGGCGAGTGGGCCGAGCGCGACTTCTCCCCCCTGCTCGACGCCGTGCGCTGCCCGGTGCTGCTGGTCGAGGCGGCGCAGGGGGTGGTGCCGCCCGGGCAGGCCGCGGCCATGGCCCGGCGCCTGGCCGACGCCCGGCACGTCGTCCTCCCCGGCACCGGGCACCTGGTGCACGACGCCGACCCGGCGGCCTGGCTCGCGGAGGTCGAGCCGTTCCTCCGCGCGCACCGCGGGCCCGCGCACCCGCCGCGCTAGCCGGCCCGGCCGTCCACGACCTCCACGCCCACCACCCGCGCCCGGACCGGCTCCACGGGGTGCACGGCGGCGAACGCCGCGGCCGGCCCGCCGCTCGCGAGCACGCAGTGCGGCAGCCACGTGCCCGGCAGGTAGGCCGCGACGGGTCCGCGGACCCGCCCGGCCAGCGCGTCGTGCACGGCGGCGTGCACGGCCAGCACCTCCGCGTCGACGACGGCGGCGAGCACCAGCTCGTCGGGCCGGCCGGCGACCGTGCCGAGCGTGGCGAGCCACAGCGAGGGCAGGGCCAGCAGCCGCACCTCGGCGTCCAGCGCCGCGCGCGCCGCGTCGGGGATCACCGCCGCGGCGGCGACGGTGACGGCCGGGTCGCCCGGGTCCGACCCGGCCCGCACCCGCAGCGCGCGCACGGCGTCGACGGCGCCGTCGTCGAGCCGGAAGCGCACCTGCTGGGGCACGCGAGCACCTCCCCCTCCCGCGACGAACGGCACGTCCGTCCACTCCCGGTGGACAAGGGTGCCGTTCGTGGCGCGGGGCGGAGGAGGCGGGTCAGGCGGGCAGGGCGAAGCGGTCGTCGGCGGTCTGTTCGGCCAGGCCGTCCTCCAGCAGGCTGAGCAGGCAGCGGTCGCGCTGGCCGGCGTCGGCCCACACGGCGTCGAGGGCGGCGCGCTCCACCGGGGCCTCGGCGGCGCGCAGGACGTCGAGCAGCTTCCCGCGCACCTGCCGGTCGGTGCCGGCGAAGCCCTGCACGGGGCGGCGCGGGCCGTCGTAGGCGGGGCGGCCCGCGGCCTGCCAGGCGCAGACGTGCGCGACAGGGCAGGCCCCGCACCGGGGCGCCCGGGCCGTGCAGACCACGGCCCCCAGCTCCATCAGCCCGGCCGAGACGACGGCCGCGCGCGCGTCGTCGGCGGGCAGCAGGGCGTCGACGTCGGCCAGGTCGGGCTTCGTGCGGGCCGGTCCGGCGTCCCCGGCCCCGTGCACGGCCCGGGCGACGACGCGGCGGACGTTGGTGTCGACGACGGGCGCCCGGCGGCCGTAGCCGAAGGCGAGCACCGCCCGCGCGGTGTACGTGCCGACGCCGGGCAGCGCCTCCAGCGCCGCGACGTCGGCGGGCACGACGTCGCCGTGGCGCTGCGCGATGACGGCCGCGGCGTCGTGCAGGCGCAGCGCGCGCCGCGGGTAGCCGAGCTTGCCCCAGGCCCGCAGGACGTCGGCCCGGGACGCGGCGGCGAACGCGGACGGGACGGGCCAGCGGGCCGTCCAGTCCGTCCACACCGGGGCGACCCTGGCGACCGGGGTCTGCTGCAGCATCACCTCGCTGACGAGCACACCCCACGGCGTCGTCCCCGGGCGGCGCCACGGCAGGTCGCGGGCGTGGTCGGTGAACCACGCGTGCACGAGGTCGGGCAGCACGCGGCGAGCCTACGGGGCGACGCGCGACGGGGCCCTCGTCACCACCGCCCGTGCCCGACACGCCGCGAATGCCACCCTCTGCAACGATTCGTGATGATTCCGATACTCTCCGTGATGTGTGGGAACCGGTGGGTCCGCTTCCCGCCACCGTCTACTGGCGGCGGCGGTTCGTCGCCGTCCTCTCCGCCGTGCTCCTGATCCTGGCACTGGCCTGGGCGTCCGCCGCCCTCCTCGCCCCCGCTCCCCGGCAGGTCGCCGCCGCCCCCGCCGCGGTGACCGCTCCCCGACCGGCTCCCCCGTCCCCGGCGGTCCCCGCGGAGTCCTCCGCGCCGGGGACGGGGGAGCCGGAGACCACGCCGGGCTCGGCGAGCGCGGCGACCGACCCGCCCGCCACCTCGTCGGAGGTGGTCGTGCCGGACGAGACCCCGCGCGAGCCCGTCCCGGTGCCGCCGTCGGTGCCGGTGCCGCCGACCGGGCCCGTGCCGTGCACCAACGACATGCTCGGCGTGACGGCCGAGGTCGACGCCCCCGAGCACCGCGTCGGCGAGCGGCCGACCCTGCGGCTGGTCGTGGTCAACCTCAGCGACCAGGCCTGCGTCCGCGACCTCGACGGCGCCCGGCAGGAGATCGTCGTGTGGAGCGGTGACGGGGCGCAGCGGCTGTGGTCGAGCAACGACTGCGTCAACCCCACGACGGTGGACCTGCGCACCCTGGTGCCCGGGCAGCCCGTCGCGTTCGCGGTGCGCTGGGCCGGGCGGACGTCGGTGCCGGGGTGCGCCGAGGAGCGCACGGTGGTCCCGCCCGGGGCCTACCGCGTGATGACCCGGGTGGACGACCTGATCAGCGCGCCGACGCCGTTCCTGCGCAACCCCGCCTGAGCACGCTCAGCGGATCGCCCGCAGGACCGACGCGACGTCGGTGACCTCCGTGATGCGCATGCCCGGCGGCGTCGTGCCCGGGTCGGGCGGCACCAGCGCGTGCGCGAAGCCCAGCCGGGCCGCCTCGGCGAGGCGGCGGTCCAGGCCCGTCACCCGGCGCACCTCGCCGGCCAGGCCGATCTCCCCGAGCACGACGACGTCGGCGGGCAGCGCGACGTCGCGCTTCGCGGACGCGATCGCCAGCGCCAGCGCCAGGTCCGCCGCGGGCTCCACGACCCGCATGCCGCCGACCGTCGCGGCGTAGACCTCGGCGTCGTGCAGCCGCACGCCGCCCCGCTTCTCCAGCACCGCGAGCAGCATCGCCACCCGCGCGGAGTCCAGCCCGCTGACCGCGCGGCGGGGGCTGGGGATGTCCTTGCCGGTGACGAGGGCCTGCAACTCGGCCGGGAGGGGGCGGCGCCCGTCCATCACGACGCTGACGGCCGTGCCCGGCACCGGCGGGCCGCCGAAGCGGGCCAGGAACAGCCCGGACGGGTCGGCGAGCCCGACGATGCCGGAGTCGCGCAGCTCGAAGCAGCCCACCTCGTCGGCCGGGCCGAAGCGGTTCTTCACCCCGCGCACCATCCGCAGCGTGGAGTGCTTGTC
>JAPLAT010000062.1 GCA_026393175.1 Pseudonocardiales bacterium | reverse complement strand
ACCGGCCCCGTGCCCGTGCCCTCGGCCCCGGCCGACCCGGCGCCCGGCCGCTCGACCCACCCCGCACCCGCCCGGTCGGCTCCGACCGGCCCCGTGCCCGCCCACCCTGGTCCGGCCGCCCCGCCGGTCGTCTACCGCCCGGCGGTGCAGCGCGCCCGGCCCCCGGTGGAGCCGGAGCCGAGCATCCTGGGCCTGTCGCGGCTGGCGCGGGGCCGGGTCGGGTCGCGGCTGTTCACGCTGTTCTTCGTGTTCGTCTACGCGCTGATCGCGGTGCAGCTCCTGGTGGCGCTCCTGCACGGTTGAGCGTCGGCCCCCGCGGCTACCCTGGCGCCCGTGAGCACCCCCGGCCCGGCACCCACGGCGCACCGGGTCCGCAGCGTGCTGGCCATCCCGGCGTTCCGCCGGTTGTGGCTGGTCACCGCCGGGTCGGCCACCGGTGAGTGGCTGAGCCTGCTCGCGCTCTCGGCCCTGGCCACCCAGCTCGCGTCCGGCTACGCGGCGCAGAGCTTCGCGCTCGGTGGCGTGGTCGCCACCCGGCTGCTGCCCGCGCTCGTGCTCGGGCCGCTGGCGGGCGCGCTGGCCGACCGGTTCGACCGCCGCCGCGTCATGGTCGTCTGCGACCTGCTGCGCTTCGGCCTCTTCGTCTCCATCCCCCTGGTCGGGGAGCTGTGGTGGCTGTTCGTCGCCGTCCTGCTCATCGAGTTCTGCGCGATGTTCTGGATCCCGGCCAAGGACGCCGCCGTGCCCAACCTGCTGCGCAGGCCCGACCAGGTGGAGACGGCCAACCAGCTCGCCCTCGTCGTCACCTACGGGGTGGCGGTGCTGCTGGCGTCCGGGCTGTTCACGGCGCTGTCGCGGGTCGGCGCGATGCTCGGCGGCGACGACGGCGAGATCGCCACGCTGCACGTCGCGCTGGCCGTCACCGGGGTCGCGTACCTGGTCATGGCGCTGACGGTGTGGTTCGGCATCCCGGAGATCTCCGGGCGGGCCGGCACCGGGCGCGAGATCGCCCCCGGGATCCTCACGCTGCTGCGCGAGGGCGTCCGGTTCGTCGCCGGCACGCCGCTGGTCCGGGGCCTCGTCCTGGGCATCGTCGGGGCGTTCGCGGCGGGCGGCACGGTGGTCGGGTCGGCCACGCTCTACGCCACCAGCCTCGGCGGGGGCAACGCCGCCTACGGGCTGCTGTTCGCCGCGGTGTTCGCCGGGCTCGCCGTCGGCATGGGCGCCGCGCCGCGGCTGGCCCGGCGGCTGCCGCACAACCGGCTGTTCGGCACGGCGATCGTTGCGGCGGGCACGTCGCTGCTGCTCGTCGCACTGGCGCCGCACCTGGCCGTCGCGATCGCGGCGGTCGGGCTGGTGGGCGGGTTCGCCGGCATCGCCTTCCTCACCGGCCTCACGATCATCGGCGCGGAGGTGGCCGACGAGGTCCGCGGCCGGGTCGTCGCGTTCGTGCAGTCGATCGTGCGGCTCACGCTGCTCGGGTCGATGGCGCTGGTGCCCGTGGTCGTCGGCCTGGTCAACCGGCACCAGCTCGACCTGCTCGGCCGCACCTACGTCGTCGACGGCACCCGCATCGTCATGCTCGCCGGCGGGCTGGTCGCCGCGACGGTCGGGCTGGTGGCGTACCGGCAGATGGACGAGCGGCGCACCGGGCTGCTCGGCGTGCTGCTGGGGGCGCTGCGCCGCGGGGACCTGCGGCCCCACCCGGGCGGCGTGCTCATCGCCGTCGAGGGGGCCTCGGGTACGGCGGAGCAGGCCGCGCGCCTCGCGGCCCGGCTGCGCGCCGACGGCCACACGGTCGTCGAGCCGGACGACTCGGGGCGCGACCGGGAACGCTGGCGGGCCGCCGTCCGCGAGGCCGCGCTCGGGGGGCCCCGGGCCCGCGCGCTGGCCGCCGCGGCGGTGCGGGCCGACCTGGTGGAGCGGGTCATCCGCCCCGCGCTGGAGCAGGGCGCGGTCGTGGTCGTCGACGGGTACGTGGTGAGCCCGCTGGCCCGGTTCGGCGTCGCCGCGGGGGAGGTCGACCCCGCCGAGCTGGACCGGCTCGTCGTGTGGGCCACCGGACGGCTGCGGCCGGACGTCTCGGTGCTGCTCGACGGCGACCCCGGCCCCGCGCCGGACGGCCTGCCCGGCGAGGAGCACGGCCGCGTGCAGCGGCTGCTCGCCCGCATGGCCGCGGCGGAACCCCGCCAGTACCTCGTCGTGCCGGCCGCGGGCGAGCCGGCCGAGGTGGCCGAGCGCGTGCACGCGGGCGTGGCGCCGCTGCTGCCCCCCGCGGGGGCGGACGTCCTCGCGCAGCACCGTCCGAGCGCCGGCGAGGGGGAGCGATGAGCGTCTGGGACGAGGTGGTCGGGCAGCCGGCCGCCGTCGCGGAGCTCTCGGCGGCGGCCACCGACCCGTCGGCGATGACGCACGCCTGGCTGTTCACCGGGCCGCCCGGGTCCGGCCGCTCGGTGGCGGCACGGGCGTTCGCGGCCGCGCTGCAGTGCCCCGATCACGGGTGCGGGCACTGCGCGGCCTGCCACACGGTGCTCAGCCGCACCCACGCCGACGTCCGCGAGGTCGTGCCGGACGGGCTGTTCATCGGGGTGGAGCCGATGCGCAGGCTGGTCGCCCAGTCGGCGCGGCGCCCGTCGTCCGGGCGCTACCAGGTCCTCATCATCAGCGATGCCGACCGGCTCACCGAGAGCGCGGCGAACGCCCTGCTCAAGGCCGTGGAGGAGCCGGCGGAGCAGACGGTGTTCCTGCTCTGCGCGCCGTCGGACCACCCCGAGGACGTGCGCGTCACCATCCGGTCCCGGTGCCGCGCGGTCCGGCTCCGCACGCCCGCGGCCGCCGCCGTCGCGGAGGTGCTGGCGAGCCGCGACGGCATCGACCCCGAGCAGGCCGCCTGGGCCGCGTCCGTCGCGGGCGGCCACATCGGGCGCGCCCGGCACCTCGCCCGCGACCCGGAGGCCCGCGCGCAGCGGGAGACCGTGCTCGGGCTGCCGCTGCGCTCGCGGTCCCTCGGCGACGCGTTCGCGTTCGCCGCCGACCTCGTCCGCGGGGCGAAGGCCGAGGCCAGCGCCCTGAGCGAGGGCCGCGACGCCGCAGAGCGCGAGGAGCTGGGCATCGCGATGGGCGCGGGCGGCGTCGGCAAGGGCGTCGCCGGGGCGGCGCGCTCGGCGAAGGCCGCGGAGCGGGAGCTGGAGAAGCGCCAGCGGATGCGCAGCACCCGCACCCAGCGCGACGCGATCGACCGGGCGCTGGTCGACCTCACCGGGTTCTTCCGCGACGTCCTCGTGGCCGGCAGCGGCGCCGACGTGCCGCTCACCAACCCCGACCGCGAGGCCGACGTCCGTCGCGCCGCGGTCGAGTGGACCCCGGAGAGCGTGCTGCGCCGTCTCGAGGCCGTCCTCGCCTGCCGCACGGCGCTCGACCAGAACGTCAAACCGGAGATCGCGGCCGAGGCGATGATGACGGCGCTGCATCGCGGGTAGTCCCCCCTCATGGAGGACAACCACATCACCGACGACCGCGCCCGCCGGTTCGTCGCCGGGCTGCGCCGCTTCGAGCAGGAGGGCGGCACCGCAGCGTTCGCCGAGCTCTTCGCCCCCGACGCGATCACCCAGCGCTTCGACGCCCGCG
>JAPLAT010000595.1 GCA_026393175.1 Pseudonocardiales bacterium | reverse complement strand
CGCGCCGCGCCGCGGGCGTCGCCGCGGCCGTGCTCGCCCGGCGCGGCAACCTCGCGCGGAGCGCCGAGCTGTCCCGCTGGGCCGTGGCCGAGCTCGGCGCCGACGCCGTCGCCGCCGTGCCCGCGTTCGTCGGCACCGGGGCGCTGGAGGAGGGCCGGGCGCTGCTCGCGCCGTCGGCCCGGCGCCGGGCCCCGACCCTGCAGTCCGGGGCCGTCGAGCTGGTGGCCCAGGGGGTCGTCGAGTCGGTGGTGGGCGCGCCGACCGCGGCGATGTCCAAGCTGGTCCGGGCCGCCGCGCTGCTGGAGCCGCCGCACCGCGCCGCCCTGCTGCCCGACTCCCCCGCCGCGCTCGCGGCGCTGGTCGCCGTGCAGTGCGGGGAGCTGGCCGTCGCGCAGTCGGTGCTGGAGCGCGCCGTCCGCACCGGGCTGGGCGGTTGCGGCGCCCGGCCCCGGCACCGGCTGCTGCTCGGGTGGATCGCGATGTACCGGGGGGCGCACGCCGCCGCCCGCGCCGAGCTGGGCGAGGCGGGCGCCCGACTCGAGCCGCGCGACGAGCTGCTCGCCGCGGGCCTGGAGGTCGCGCTGGCCCGCCGCGCCGGCGACAGGGCCGCGCTGGCGCTGGGCTGGGCCCGGGCCCGCGAGGCGATCGTGCACCACCCCGTCGACCTGTTCGTGCTGCAGGCGCTGGCCGAGCTGCGGGTGGCCGCGGCGCGGCTGCGCGAGCAGTCGTGGGTGGCGCCGCACCTGGAGGAGGCCCAGCACCTGCTGCGCCGCCTCGGGGACCCGCTGCTGTGGGCCGCGCCCCTGCACTGGGCCGGCGTGCACGCCGCGATGTTCGCCCAGACCCCCGACGCCGCGGCCGCCGACGTCGCCGCGCTGGAGGCCGGGGCGTCCGCCAGCCGGTACGCGGCGGCGATGGCCGTCGGCGCCCGGCAGTGGCTGCGGGTGCTGGGCGGGGACGTCGACGGGGCCGCGGTGGAGGACGCCGCGCGCGGGCTGCACGCCGTCGGCCTGACCTGGGACGGCGGGCGGCTCGCCGGGCAGGCCGCGATCCGCACCCGGGACAAGACCACCATGAGCGCGCTGCTCGCCTTCGCCCGCACCCTCCAGCACGGGACGGCCCCCGCCCCCGACTCCGCGGAGGCGGCCGCCGCCGCGCCCGTCGAGGACGGGCAGCTCAGCGAGCGCGAGAAGGAGGTCGCGGCGCTCGTGCTGGAGGGGCTGACCTACAAGCAGATCGGCGAGCGGCTGTTCATCTCGGCCAAGACCGTGGAGCACCACGTCGCGCGCATGCGCCAGCGGCTGGGCTCCGGGAGCCGGGGCGACCTGTTCGCCCACCTGCGCTCGATCCTGGGCTCCTGATTGCAGCAAAGCCACTTTCACGCAACCTCCTTGCGTGAAAGTGGCTTTGCTGCTACGTCGGGTGGGGGGCGGCTCAGCGCGGGAGGGCGGCGAGCAGGCCCTCGCAGGTGCGCACCAGGGTGCGGGCGGTGCTCACCTGGGTCCGGTCGGACAGCGGGCTCTCCGCCCGGCGCTGCCAGCCGGCCAGCGCCTCCAGGGCGGCGGCGCGCAGCGTGGCCGGGTCGGTGGCCGGGTCCAGGCCCAGCCGGGCGGCGGGCGTGCCGCCGTCCCCGCCGAGCAGCCGCTCGGCCTCGCTGCGCACGTCCTTCGGCAGCGGGACGACCCGCGTGCGCAGGGCCGTGAGCAGCCGCAGCTCGGTGAACTCGTGCGCCCCCGCGGTGATCCGCTCGACCTCGCGGGCGATCGACGCCGACGCGGGGATCGGCTCGCGGTGCAGCACCAGCTCCAGGGCGAGCAGCGCCGACCGGGACTTGAGCAGGTCGCGCCGCTCGGTGAACTGCGAGGTCAGGACGCCGCGCAGCTCGTCGAGGCCGCTGCGCTTGACCAGCTCCGCCGAGAGCCGGCCCGGGTCGTCGGTGCCGCGGCGGATCAGCGTGATCGCCAGCCGCACCCCGAACACGCCGAAGCGCTCCAGCAGGGCGCCCCGCACCTCGGCGTCGAGGGGGGCGCCCGCGGTGTCGCGGACGAAGCGGTCGGCCGAGAGCAGCAGCGGCTCGGTCTCGCTCGGCTCGGCCTTCGCGAGGGTCTGCAGCGCGGTGAACTCGGACTGGCGCATCGTCCGGGCGCTCTGGGCGAGCAGCCCCGCCACGGCGACGACGGTCTGGCACAGCGACCGCAGCTTCTCGTCCTTGCGGTAGCGCCCGGCGATCTGGCGGGCCGAGCCCATCGCGTCCAGCCGCCCGACGCCGATCTCGTCGGCCCGGGACAGGATCGCCACCGTGTTCACGGGCGCCGCCCGCGAGACGCCGCGGTCGTGGAACGACTCCAGGAAGCGGACGTCGGACACGTGCAGGTGGCGCATGAGGTAGAGAACGGCGTCGGCCGGCGCGGGGGCGTCCTCGGGCACGAGGAACGCACCGGCGCGGGCGGAGGTGTCGGCCGAGAGCGAGGCGATGCCCGGCGTGTCGATCAGCGCGGTCGTGCGCAGGCTCTGCGACGGCCAGTCGACGACGAGCCGGTCGACGCGCTCGGCGGGCGTGCCGCCCAGGTCGATGACGAGCGCGCCGTCGCGGCGCGACACGGTCAGCTGCCGCGCCTGGCCCTGGCGCGGGATCATCAGCACCTTCGGGCTGGGCCCGTCCTGGTACCAGGTGACGACGCGGGTGCACTCGCCCGCGTCGGTCGGCGCGATCTCCTCGCCGACGAGCGCGTTGAGCAGCGTGGACTTGCCGGCCTTGACCTTGCCCGCGACCGCCACCCGCAACGGCTCCTCGAAGCGGGCGAGGTGCTGGCGCAGCCACGCCACGGCCTGCGGGCTGTCGCGGTAGACCTCGATCGCGTCCCGCAGCACGCCGCGGACCGCGACCCCGAGCGCCGGTGACGGCGCCGTCACGCGAGCACCTTGCGCGGGCCCGGCATCAGGGCGCGCGCCTTCTCCTCCAGCGCCGCGATCCGGGCGAGCTCGGCCTCCAGGTCCCGGATCCGCGCGCCGCGGGCGCTGCTGTCGGTGCTCACGGCCTTCTGCGCGGACTTCACCGAGGCGTCGATGGAGGTCTGCAGCTCCTCGGCCAGCGCGGTGAAGTGGTCGCGGAGCTGGCGCTGGACGTGGCGGAGCATGTCGCGGGAGTCCTTGCCCACCTGGAACTGCACCTCGTCGAGGTGCTTGCGGACCGCCTGCTTGGCGTCGGCCTTGCGCTTGGCCTTCTGCCGCTGCTGCTCCTCGCGCACGGTCTTGCCGCCGAACAGCAGGCCGGCGCCGATGGACAGCGGGTTGAGCATCGCCATGCCGGCGAGCGTGGTGGCCAGGCCGATCATCAGCATGCCGCCGTAGCCGCCGCGGGCGCCGACGTAGAGCTTCTGGCCGAAGTTCATCGACTCCTGCTCGGGGCGCTCCAGGCGCGCCACCTCGCCGCGGACGTCGCCGGTGCGGCCGGTGCGCAGCGCGGGCAGGACGGCGTCGCCGTCGGCCGCGAAGTGCTCGGCGACCTGCCCGGCCAGCCACTCGGCGCGCTGCCCCGCCCACACGAAGTTGGCCGACATCGCCGAGGACACCTGCGCCTCGAACCACTCGCTGAACTGGTCCCAGATGTCACGCGGGTCGCCGGCGTCGAGCAGCTCGTCGGCCTCCCGGCCGATCGCCCGCAGCCGGTCGCGCAGGTCGTACTCGACGTCGGCGGTGAGGTCCTGCACGCCGTCGCCCAGGGTGTGCTGCCAGCGGGCGGAGCGGTCCTTGAGCGCCGCGGCCCGGGCGCGCGCCTGCTCCAGGTCCGCGACGAGGGCGCCGGCCTCCTCGGGGTGCTGCTGGGCGGCGAGCTCCGCGCGCATCCCGGCGGCGAGCTGGTCGGCGACGGCGAGCACGTCCTGCCCGGTGGAGCGGCGGTCCAGCTCGTCCGCGCGGGCGAGGACCTCGCCGCGCAGGAACGCCACGAGCTCGGCGAACCCGGACTCGGCGTTGAGCTCGGCGTCCTCGCTGCGCACGGCCTCCAGGCGCAGCACCGACGACACGGGGAACAGCTCCGCGGTGATCCCGGCGCGGGTGAGGTGGCCACGGTCGAGGTCGACGATGCGCCGCCAGTGCGGGTACAGGTCGGTCTTGGTGACGACGCCGGCCACGTTCGGGCACAGCGCCATCGCGGCGGAGAGGAACTCCAGCTCGGGGGCGGTGTACTCCTGCGAGGCGTCCGAGACGAGCAGCACCGCGTCGGCCGTGGGCAGGGTGGCCATGGTGGCCGCGCCGTGCGCCGACCCCAGCCCGCCGACGCCGGGCGTGTCGACGAGGACCAGCCCGCCCTTGAGCAGGTTGCGCGGCAGCCCGACCTCCGCGCGGACCAGCCCCTGGCGGTTGCCGGGGTTGCCGGCCTCGGAGACGTACTGGGCGAGCTTCTCGATCGGCACCTCGGTGCGCCGTCCGGTCTCGCCGTCCCACACGAGCGTGACGGCGGGGGTGTCGGCGTGCTTGACCGCCGTCGGCACGGCGGTGGCGAGGTCGTCGTCCACGGGGCAGACGGGCGCGTTGATCAGCGCGTTGACCAGCTGGCTCTTGCCCTGCTTGAACTCCCCGACGATCAGCACCCGGACGTTCGGGTCCTCCAGGCGGGCGCGGGTGTGGCCCAGCCGCGCGGCCAGGTCGGGCCGGTCGTAGGCGTGCGCCGCCCGCGTCGCGAGGTCCACCAGCTCCAGCGCTGCGGGTACCGCCACCGAACCGCCTCTCGGGAGATGTGCCGAGGCCCACCATAGAAGAAGAGCCGGTCCCACCCGGATCGGGTGGGACCGGCTCCTCGGCGCCGGACGGATCAGGCGGTGGCGTCGTCGCCCGCGATCGCGGTGTCGATGTCGGTGACGGTCTCGACCTCGGTGTTGAACGAGTCGTCGGTGTCGATGCTGTTGTCGCTGTTGTCCTGGAACGAGTCGTCCACGTCGACGTCGATGCTGTTGTCCGTGTTGATCTCGGTGTCGTTGTCCTGGTCGTTGTCCTGCGAGTTGTCGTCCTGCGACCCGCTGGCGCTGCCGCCGTTGTTGGCGAACGCGCCGCCGTCGTCGACCGTCACGCCGCCCTGGATCGCGCCGTCGCCGAACGCGCCGTCGCCGACCTGGTTGTTGTTGCCGATCACGTTGTCGTCACCGGTGACGATGTTGCTGTCCTCGATGTCGTCGCCTGCCGCCACGGCGCCGTCGCCCGAGGCGTTGACGATGTCGTTGTCGAAGGTGACGTCGCCGTCGGCGATGACCGTGCCGTTGAAGGACTGGTCGTTGTAGGTGTCGCGGTCGTCGACGTAGGTGTCGCCGTACTCGTGGATGATCGTGGTGAGGTGCTCGGCGATCGACTCGTGGTCGTCCTTGTCGTCGCTGTGGTGCACCTCGACGTCCGCGCCGAGCTGGACCGGGCCGCGGTCGTTCTCGAACTCCGCGTTCTCCAGGAAGGACACGAAGACGTCGTTGAAGTCCTCGCAGGAGATGTTGTCGAGACCGTGCTCGGACAGGTAGCCCTCGGGGTTGTCGAGGAACGCCTCCCGGTCCTCGCCGAAGATGCGCTCGAGGATCTCCATGATGGTGGCGCTGAGGCTGGTGCTCATGTCGTCTGCTCCTGGCTCGTCGGGTCGCCGGATCACCCGGCGTTGATGCAGAAGGTAGGGATGCGGGGGCCGGCGGCCATCGGGGAACGGGCACAGTCCGTCCGGGCCGGGGGACGGGGGATCGGCCCCCCGGGGATTAGGGGATCGGGGGTTCACCACCCCGATCGGGTGTCGGAGCCCCGCCGACGCTAACGGCGGAGCGTCGTGGTCCGATGGCGGTGGGTAGGCACGTGTGCGGGGAGGGGGACGACCGGTGGGACAGCTCGGGGGCTATCAGCTCGGCATCGACCTGGGGACGACGTACACGTCGGCGGCCGTGTGCCGCTCCGACGAGCGCCGCTGGGTGGAGCCCGAGGTCGTCACCCTCGGCACGCGCAGCGCCACCGTGCCCTCCGTGCTGTTCCTCGCCCCGGACGGCTCCGTCGTCGTCGGGGACGCCGCCGAGCGCCGCGCCCTCACCGACCCCGACCGCGTGGTCCGCGAGTTCAAGCGCCGCATCGGCGACCCCACCCCGCTCGTCGTGGCCGGCCGCGCGTGGTCGCCCGAGGAGCTGTCCGCCCGGCTGGTGCGCTGGGTCGTCGACCGGGTCGCCGAGCGCGAGGGCGGACCGGCCACCCGGATCGCCGTCACCCACCCCGCCTCCTGGGGCCCGCACAAGCGCGACCTGCTGGGCGCCGCGCTCGCCGCGCAGGGCCTCACCGTGACCTTCCTGGCCGAGCCGCAGGCCGCCGCCCTGCACTACGCCGCGGCCGAGCGGGTGGAGCCCGGTTCCACCATCGCGGTCTACGACCTGGGCGGGGGCACCTTCGACGCCGCCGTCGTGCGCAAGGCCGAGCCGGGCCGCGAGGGCGCCGCGTTCGGGCTGCTCGGCCGGCCGGAGGGCCTGGAGCGGCTCGGCGGCATCGACTTCGACGAGGTCGTCTTCGACCACGTCCGCGAGGCGTTGCCGGACGTGTTCGCCGGCCTCGACCCGGCCGACCCCGCCGTGCTGTCCGCCGTCTCCCGGGTGCGCCGCGACTGCACGGACGCCAAGGAGGCGCTCTCCGCCGACACCGAGGTGTCGATCCCGGTACTGCTGCCGGGCGCGCGCGGCACGGTGCGGCTGCACCGCAGCGAGTTCGAGGGCCTCATCCGCCCGCTCGTCGAGGAGACCGTGACGGCGCTGCGCGCGGCCGTCGCCTCGGCCCGGCTCACCCCCGAGGAGCTGACGGCGGTGCTGCTCGTCGGCGGCTCGTCGCGGATCCCGCTGGTCTCCCAGCTCGTGTCCGAGCAGCTCGGCCGCCCCGTCGCGGTGGACGCCGACCCGAAGAACGCGATCGCGAAGGGCGCGGCGCTGGCCGTCTCCCCGAAGCCGACGGCGTCGTGGCCGGGGGTCGCGGTGCCGCCGGTGGCCGTCGGGCCGACCGTCGCCCTCGGCGCGGGCGGCCTCGCGGCCGGGTCCGCCGGGATGGGGGCCGGGATGGGGGCCGCCGGGGTGGGGGCCGGAGCCCGCCCGCCGCGCCCG
>JAPLAT010000120.1 GCA_026393175.1 Pseudonocardiales bacterium | reverse complement strand
CCGCGGACCGCGAGGATGTGCGCCATGTGCCGCTCGCCCCAGTCCCCCAGCGGCGCCAGCGCCCGGTCCAGCTCGACGCCCAGCGGGGTCAGCGCGTACTCGACCTTCGGCGGCACCTGTGCGTGCACCGTGCGGGCGACGATGCCGTCGCGCTCCAGTTCGCGCAGCTGCTGGGTGAGCACCTTCTCGCTGACGCCGGGCAGCTCGCGGCGCAGCGCCCCGAACCGCCGCGGCGCGACGCTCAGCGCCCAGAGCACCATCGGCTTCCACTTCCCGCCGACCACGTCGACGGCCGCGTCGAGCCCGCACTCGTACACCTTCTCCGGCATCGGCCCAGCGTAGGACACCCACCTCCAGGTACGTACCCACTTTGAAGTGGGTACTGGCCGAGCAGGGGGTACCAGCGGCAGGGTCGGTGTCATGACCGACACGACCCGCACGCCCGCACCCGTCACCGTCCTGGGCCTCGGCGCGATGGGCGCCGCCCTCGCCCGCGCCCTGCTCGCCGCGGGGCACCCGACCACCGTCTGGAACCGCACACCGGCCCGCGCGGACGCGCTGCGCGCGGCGGGGGCCGCGGTCGCGGCCGATCCCGCCGCCGCGGTCCGGGCCGCCCCGCTGGTGGTGGTGTGCCTGCTCGACACCCCCGCCGTCGACGCCGTCCTCGACGCCGCGGGCCCGCTGGCCGGGCGGACCGTCGTCAACCTCACCTCGTCCACGCCCGAGGACGCCCGCGCCGTCGCCGGCCGGGTCGTGGCACGCGGCGCCCGCTACGTCGACGGCACCGTGATGGTGCCGACGCCGCTGGTCGGCACGCCGGACGGGTTCGTGCTCTACAGCGGCGACCCCGCCGCGTTCGCCGAGCACCGCGCCACCCTGGCCGCGTTCGGCGGCGACGCGGAGCACCTGGGCGCGGACCCGGGCCGCGCCGCCGTGCTCGACCTGGGCATGCTCGACGTGTTCTTCGCCGGCATGACGGCGTTCCTGCACGCCGCGGCCGTCGCCGGCACGGACGGTGTGCCCGCCACCGCCTTCCTGCCCTACGCCCGCCGCGTGCTGGGCCTGCTCGACGGCACGTTCGCGGACCTGGCCCGCGACGTCGACGCCGGGGAGCACCCCGGCGACGAGGACACCCTGGAGATGGAGCTGACGTTCCTCGACCACATCGTGGCCACCAGCCGGGCCCGCGGCGTCGACCCGTCGGTGGCCGGGACCGCGCGGGCGCACGCCGCCACCGCGGTCGCCGCCGGGTACGGCAAGGACGGCTGGTCGCGGGTGGTCGACGTGCTGCGCGGGACGCTCAGGTAGCGGCGCCCACGGCCTGGTTCGACCACAGCGTCAGGACGACGGTGAGCGCGAAGACCTGCACCGGCAGGTCCAGGCCGGGGAGGTCGGCCTCGGCGTCGCCGCGCCACGCGCCGGTGCGGCGCACACCGCCGACGACCCGCTCGCCCTCGACGAGCACCTGGTCGCCCCGCCAGAACGAGCCGCGGCGGAAGGTGTGCGTGCGCCCGCCCGCCCGGATCGTCCAGCGCGAGCGGCCGACCCGGTCGGCCAGGGCGACCGGGGCGCCGTCGCCCTCCAGGGCGTAGCGGCTGCCCCAGCCGTTCCCGCGGAACGCGTAGTGGCGGCCCTCCAGGTCGAACTCCCCGCCGCCCGACCAGACCTTCGGCGTCCAGGTCGTGACCGGGCGCCCGTCGAGCGCGATCGCGTAGGTGCCCCGCCAGAAGCTGCTGGGGTGGGCCGTGAGCATGGGCCCATCCCACCACGGCCCGGCACCGGGGCGCCGTGCTCAGGCGGGCGCGACGACCGGCACGCGGCGCAGGTGCAGCGCCAGGGCGAGCGCGCCGAGCAGCAGGACGGACACGTAGCCGACGAGGGCGGGCCAGCCGCCGTGGTCGAAGGCGACGCCGCCGAGCACGCCGCCGACGCTGGACCCGGCGTAGTAGCCGAACAGGTACAGGGCCGACGCGCGGGCGGGCGACCCGCCGGGCAGCAGAGCGGCGCGGCGCCCGACGAAGCCGCTGGCCACGGAGTGGGCGCCGAAGAACCCGACCGTGACCCCGACGACGCCGGCCAGCACCGCGGGCAGCGCGTCGGGGAGCGTCAGCAGCGCGCCGGCCTGGGCGACGAGCACCGCCCCCCACAGGACCGTGCGCCGCCCGTACCGGTCCCCCAGTCGCCCGGCGAGCGTCGACGCGCCGGACCCCAGCAGGTACCCGAGGAACACGAGCCCGACCAGCCAGCCCGGCAGCGCGAACGGCGGGGCGAGCAGGCGGAAGGACAGGAAGTTGTAGACCGTGACGAACACGGCCATGAGCAGGAACCCGATGCCGAACAGGCTGCGCAGGGCCGGGTCGGCGAGGTGGCGGCGCACGGGGGCGGCGGGCTCGACCAGGTCCGGGGCGACGGGCGGGGGCAGCAGCACCCGGAAGGCCACGGTGAACACCAGCGACAGCGCGCCGACGACGGCGAGCGCGGCCCGCCACCCGCCGATCTCGCCCACGACGCCGGCCACCAGCCGCCCGGACAGCCCGCCGAGGGTGTTGCCGGCGATCACCAGGCCGACGGCGCCGCCGAGCCAGCGCGGCGCGACCTCGCGCGTCACATGCGCCATGAGCAGGGCGGGCAGCGCCGCGAGCGTGACGCCCTGCAGCGCCCGGACGGCGACGAGCGCGCCGAACGTGGGCGCCAGCGGGGCCAGCACCCCGAGCACGGCCGACGCGGCCAGCGCCGCGGTCATCGTGCGCGTGCGGCCCCAGCGCTCCGCGACCGCGGCCAGCGGGACGACGGCGAGCGCGAGCGTGCCGGTGGTGGCGGCCAGGGCGAGGCTGGACACCGAGGAGGAGATCCCGAACTCCGCGGACAGCGTGGGCAGCAGCGCCTGCACGGCGTAGACCAGCAGGAACGTCGCGACGCCCGCGCACCACAGGGCGGCGCCGAGCCGCCGGTAGCCGGGGGTGCCGCGCTCGTGACCCGTCCGGGGCGCGGTCGAGATCGTTGCCATCGCTATGCAACCTACGCCGGTGGCCGCCCGGCGGCCGCCCGGGGTGGCTCAGTTCACGGGCGCCGCGAGCGCCGCGAACTCGAGGTCGCGGCGGTGGGTGAAGCCGAGCGCCGCGTACACCCGGATGGCCGCGAGGTTGTCGGCGCCGGTGTGCAGGAAGGCCCGCTCGCCGCGCCCGCGCACGGCGGCGACCACGGCGCGGACGAGCCGCGCGGCCAGGCCCTTGCCGCGGTACGCCGGGTCCGTGCACACCGCGCTGATCTCCGTCCAGCCCGGCAGCCGCATCCGCTCCCCCGCCATCGCGACGAGCGCCCCGCCCTCGCGGATCCCCAGGTAGAGCCCGAGCTCGTGGGTGCGCGACAGGAACGGGCCGGGCCGCGTGCGCCGGACCAGCTCGAGCATCTCCGGCACGTCGGCCGCCCCGAGGACGACGGCGTCGGGGTCCGGGACGCCGGTCACGGCCGAGCCGTCGAGCTGGACGCCGGGGATCCGCTGCCGGACCGTCCAGCCCGGGCCGGGCTCGACCGGTTCCCCGGCCAGCAGGGCGCCGCCCGACGGCCCGGCGAGCGCGGCGAGGTCCGCCCAGCCCGCGTCGTCGCCGGGGGTCACGGCCCAGGGCGCGACGTCCGGGGCGTAGCGCAGGGCCCGGCCGCGGCTCTGCGCGAAGGCGGCGTGCGGGCCGGTGAGCGCGGCGTTCACGAGGTCGTCGAGGGGGTTCACGCGAGGCTCTCCAGCAGCAGTTCCAGGTCGGCGGCCATGTCGATCGAGGGGTCGTACAGCCACTGCACCTGCAGCCCGTCCACCGCGGCGACGACCAGCCGCGCGTGCGCCGGGTCGCCCAGCGCCGCGGCCAGCAGCGCGCACAGCCGGGCGTAGCGGGCGGCGAACCCGTCGTGGGCCGCGTGGTCGGGTGCGGTCGCCTCGGCCGAGGTGACGGCGAACAGGCGCACCAGCTCCGGGGCGCCCGCGTTGCGGCGCACGAGCGCGACCAGGCCGGCGACCGGGTCGTCGGCGTCCAGCGCGTCACGGGCGTCACGGGCCTCCAGCACGGCGGCGAGGAGCTGCTGCTTGGACCCGAAGTGGTGGAACAGCCCGGCCTCCGACAGCCCGACGCGCGTGGCGATCTCGCGGGTCGAGGACCCGTGGTAGCCGCCCCCGGTGAACACCTCCAGCGCCACGCGCAGGATCTCCTCCCGTCGCGCCGCGCCCTTCGCGTAGCCCGCCACGGGAGCAAAACCTAGTGGTGCTCGGTTTCTGGCACTAGCGTGATTGTCATGCTGGAGCGCCTGAGCCTGGAGCAGAAGGTCCGACTGCTGACCGGGGCGGACTTCTGGAGCACCCACCCCGAGCCCGCGATCGGGCTGCGCCGAATGGTGCTCTCCGACGGCCCCGCCGGGGTGCGCGGGGAGACCTTCGACGAGCGCGACCCGTCCCTGTCGCTGCCCTCGGGCACCGCGCTGGGCGCCACCTGGGACCGCGACCTGGCCCGCCGCTACGGCGCCGCGCTGGGCGCCGAGGCCCGGCGCCAGCACGCCGACGTCGTCCTCGGCCCGACGATCAACCTGCACCGGGCGCCCTCGGGCGGGCGGCACTTCGAGTGCCTCGCCGAGGACCCGCTGCTCACCGGCGAGCTGGCCGCCGCCTACGTCGCGGGCGTGCAGGCGCACGGCGTCGGCGCCACCCCCAAGCACTTCGTCGCCAACGACGCCGAGACCGACCGGTTCACCGTCGACAACCGGATCGACGAGCGCACGCTGCGCGAGGTCTACCTCGCCCCGTTCGAGGCCGCCATCGGCGCCGGGGCGTGGCTGGTGATGAGCGCCTACAACGCCGTCAACGGCGCGACCATGAGCGAGAACCCGCTGCTGCGCTCCCCGCTGGGCGACGAGTGGGGCTTCGACGGCGTCGTCGTCTCGGACTGGACGGCCGTGCGCAGCACCGAGGCCTCCGCGCTCGCCGCCCAGGACCTCGCCATGCCCGGCCCGGACGGGCCGTGGGGCGCGGCGCTGGTGGCGGCCGTGCGCGCCGGGCGGGTGCCGGAGAAGGTGGTCGACGAGAAGGTGGAGCGGCTGCTGCGGCTGGCGCGCCGGGTCGGGGCGCTGCCCGGCGCCCCCGCCGCACCCGCCCCGCCCGTCGAGGACGGGCCCGCGCTGGCCCGCTAGGTCGCCGCGGCCGGGGCCGTGCTCGTCCGCAACACCGGCGAGCTGCCCTGGTCGGCGCCGCGGTCGGTC